>NZ_JBSSCC010000035.1:0-28179 GCF_054059455.1 Thermostichus sp. MS-CIW-23
AAGACTTCTTTACTACTGATCAATCCATCCTCCTTCCGAAGTTGGTTTGCTAAGTGCTGCTATTGTACCCCTTGAGCCCTTAACAGGCTGTAGCTACAGATTAGAGCAATCAAAACCATGAAGTCTGCTGCTCGCCTAGCTTGTCTGCTTGCTGGACTGATCCTAGGAGCGGGGATCCCCGTCATTGCTCCCGCCCCCGCCCTTCCCGTTGCCCAAGCCGGTTTCCGGCCCTATCTCAATGCCCGTTTCGGCTACCGCATCGACTACCCGGCAGACTTCATTCCGCAAGGGGAATCGGACAACGGCGATGGCCAAGTGTTTCTCGGTCAAGACGGGGCTGAGCTGCGCGTTTGGGGTGGGTACAACATTTTTCAAGCAACGCCCGCCAGCGCCCTGCAGGAAGAACTTCGCCGCAGCCGGGAAAACCAACGCCGGGTTACTTACCAAGCTGTTGGCCGGGATTTCTTTGTGGTCTCCGGCTACGAGCCCGTTCGTGTCAGCGGTGCGGAGCCCTTTGGCCAGCGGATTTTCTATCTCAAAACAGTTGTCCGCCCTTCGCTGCAAGCTGGCTTTGAGTTCGTGTACCCGGCCAGCCGGCGCGAGCGCTATGACCGAGATGTGGAAGCTATAGCCCGTTCCCTGCGCCTTGCCGATCCCTGAGCTAGACCCAAGTTGGGGCATGATCGTAGGGATCCCTGGCAAAACCCAATGGCCGAGAGACCGCTGGATAGTTGGCTGCAGGAACGCATGCGGGTTGTTGGCCTGTCTTCTTGGCGGGCTTTACAGGCCCAGGCCGGGATCAGCCGCCGCGCCCTTGATCAGGTGCGCCAGGGGAAGTGGGGATCCCTGCGCCTGGAGCAACTGCAAAAGTTGGCTGCCGCTCTGCAGTGGGATTTGGGATCCCTACTGCGCCTCAACGGGAATGACAAAATGGGAGCCACCGATTCCTCAGAAGTCCTCTTCTCTCTGCTGCAGCCGCTGCTGACCAGCTACCCCACTGTCCGCCAGATTGCCCAGCGCAAGCCCGATTGGCCGGCCCAAAACGTGACAGCTCTGTTTCGCTCCTTAGACGCTCTGCTGCAGCGCTGGGGGTATGAGCCCATCGGCAACCCCCTGGAGTCCGTCCCCTTTGATCCGCAACTGCATCAACCGGATCAGCTGGATATTCAAAAGGGGGATCCCGTTTACATTCGCTTTGTCGGCTACCGCCGCGGTGACCACATCCTCTGCCCAGCCAAAGTCAGCCGTTCCCTGCCTGGAGGATTGAGCTGATGGCACCTGCCCCCAAAGCGACCCTAGCCATTGATTTTGGCACCAGCAACACGGTGGTGGCAGTTTGGGATCCCGCCCAAGCAGTGCCCCGTCTCCTCACTCTTCCCGGCCTCTCTCGCCCAGACCACTCGGCTATTCCCAGCTTGGTCTACGTGAAGGGAAAAGGCCAGCTCCTGGTGGGGGAAACCGTGCGCGCCGGTCGGTGGGGGGCAGTGGATCCGCAACGGCTGTTTCAGGGGTTTAAGCGGGACTTGGTGGCGGAGTTTGTCCCTCCGCCGCGAGTTCTAGATGGAGAGCGCTACGACGCCGAGAGGGTGGCCCAAGCTTTTTTGCAGACGGTGATGGAAGCTGTCCCGAAAGAACACCTGCAGCCGCAACAGCTGGTGTTCACCGCCCCTGTCGGCTCTTTTGAGCGCTACCTCAATTGGCTGCGGGGAGTGGCCAGTGCCTGTGGCTGGGATCCCGTTCAAATTGTCGATGAAGCCACGGCAGCAGCCCTGGGCTATGCGGTTGGCCAGCCGGGATCCCTAGTGCTGGTGGTGGATTTCGGCGGCGGTACCTTGGATCTCAGCTTGGTGCGCACCCTCGCTCCCCAAGCGGGTAGCCCTGTCCTCAAAGCGGAGGTGATCGCCAAGGCCGATGCCTATGTGGGCGGGGTGGACATCGACATTTGGATTGCCGACTACCTACTGCAGCAACTGGGGCTAAGCCGACAGCAAATTGGAGCTCTGGGCTGGCTCAACCTCCTGGAGCAGGCGGAACAGCTCAAGATCGCCCTTTCCACTCAGATGGAAGCGGTGGGCAGTTGGTTTGACGACGAAGCCCTCACTGCCCATGAGTTGAAGTTAAGCCGGCAGGAGCTGGAAGAGATCCTGGAAGCTCGTCAGCTTTTGGATCAAATCCGCCAGTGCCTAGACGACGTTCTCCTCACCGCCCAGGCGAGGGGATTGGGCAAGAACCAAATTGAGCAGGTGCTCTTGGTAGGAGGCAGCTCCCAACTGCCAGCAGTTCAAGAGCTGCTGCGCTCCTACTTCGGCAAAAAGAAAGTGCGCTGCGAACGCCCCTTCGATGCTGTGGCCCTGGGCGCCCTGCAGGTGGGCCGCCAGGTGAAGCTGGAGGATCGCCTGCACCACAGCTATGCCCTCCGCCTCTGGGATCCCTTGCAGAAAAGCTACATCTACTACCCCCTCTTCGAGCAGGGCAGCCCCTATCCCTGCCGACGGGCTGAGCCCTTGATCCTGCAAGTGGCCAACGACGGACAAACGGAGATTCGCCTGGAGGTGGGCGAAGTGGCCCAGGTGGCCCAATCGGAAGTGGTTTACGACGAGCTGGGGCGGATGAGCAGCCGGCAGCTCACCCGGCAAACCGATTTCCGATCCCTAGCTCCTCTTGGATCCCTGCCCATTCGCCTCAGCGAGACGGAGTCCTTACCGGTTTGTCTGGCCCGTTTGCAGCCCCCTGGCCGCGTGGGAGAGGATCGCCTTCGCGTCGAATTTGCCATTGATAGCTCGCGGCGCTTGTTGGTCACCATCACCGACCTGCAAACTCAGGCGCTCTTGGCAGAGGCCCAGCCTGTAGCCACCTTGAGTTAAGAGACGAAAGTAGAGAGAAGAGAGCGTCTTCACTGCAACGGAAGACAAAGAAAGCAATGTAAAGGGCACGACATGGCCACGATTCCCAACTCTCATCTCCCCTTGTGAGAGAGGGGTCGGGGGCTTGAGGAGAGTAGAGAGCGGTTGCGCCGACGGCGTGGGGTCTCAGGGGAAGGATCTCAATCATTGATATTGTTGATATTGATTATTGATTGAGAATGGCTGCATATCCAGTGATCTCTGTAGCGACTTGATGAATAATCTGAGCGATGGGATATGAATCTGATTTGCGTTTAACTACACTTCTTCTCTTGAGCTACCTTGGGAACAAATCTTGCTCTTGTCACCACCGCCCCATTTTGCCCGTCCTCCCCTCGACTTTATTCCGCCCGCCTATAGCGCCTGGGTGCTACGGCTCGTCCACGGGATCCTGCCCCTGCTCTTGCGGGTGAGGGTGCGGCGCTGGCTTCCTTCCGGCATTGCCAAAATCGAGGCCACAGGGGCGGAGATCTTGGCGCGGCTCTACCACCAGTTCCAGGAGGGTCAAATTCGCCTAGTCCTGGCTTTCCGACATGTGGAGGTGGATGACCCGCTGGTGGGCCTGTACGTTCTATCTCGCCTGGTGCCCGAAGCCGCCCGTCGACAAGGGATCCGCCTTCGAGAACCCCTTCACGCCCATTTTCTCTACGACCGGGGCATGCCCCTCTGGGGAGGGGAATGGCTGGGGTGGCTGTTGTCTCGCCTGGGCGGGATCCCTATACGCCGCGGTCGGAGGGTGGATCGGGTGGCGCTAAAGGCGGCCCGGCAACTGCTCCTGGATGGGCAATTTCCCTTTGCAATCGCCCCAGAAGGAGCCACCAACGGCCACAGCGAACGGATCAATCCCCTGGAACCGGGAATGGCTCAGCTGTGCTTTTGGTGCGCCGAGGACCTGGCCAAAGCTGGTCGCTCAGAGACCGTCATTTTGCTGCCCATTGGCATTCGGTACTACTACACGGATCCCTCCTGGACGAAGCTGGAGCGCCTGCTGGCGCGCCTTGAGCACCTGAGTGGGTTGACGCCTCCGAAGCCAGAGCCAAGATCCTCCAGGAGCCCCAACCTTCGCTACACCCAGCGGATCTGCCGCCTAGCCCAGCATCTCCTGGGACAACTGGAAGCTTTCTACGACCTACCTCCCTTCATCTCTGGGAGAGATGAAGAAGAACCACGGATAGAGCAGAGGCTAGCCCCTGGCCACTTTAACGCTCGCCTGGAGCGGCTGCTCCACAGAGCCCTGGAAACCGCAGAGACCTACTTTGGCCTATCTCCCCAGGGGGATTGGAACAGCCGCTGCCGCCGCATTGAAGAAGTCGCCTGGATCCAGATTTACCGAGAAGAATTGCGGCATCCTGGATCCCTGTCTCCCCTGCAGCGGGGGTTGCTCGACTGGAAAGCCCACCAGGCAACGCTCTACCTGCAGCACATGCGCTTGGTGGAAAGCTGTGTAGCCGTCCAGGAAGAGTATTTGCTGAGCAAACCCTCTTTTGAGCGGCTGGCAGAAACTGCCCTCATTCTATTTGATGTGCTGGCCCGCCTTCGAGGGGAATCCTACCCGGCCCGCCCTCGCCTAGGCTGGCGGGGGGTTCACGTGACCGTCGGGGATCCCATCTCCGTTAGCGAGCGGTGGGAGCAGTACCGCCAAGGCCGCCAGGCAGCCATGCAAGCGGTTCTGGAGTTGACTCGTTTCCAGTTTTTTCCAGTTTTTTCCAGTTTCTAGGGATCCCCCAAAGGGGGAACCAGCTTAGGTGAGAAGCCTGGCACTACTGCCGAGAGACTGCTGAAAGATAAACCACCTTCCCGTCATGGAACAGAGCTGAGCCTTGGTCGCCCCGCTGGGACTCTGCTCGGTACTCCCAGCAGCAATAGGAACTCACTGTGGTTTTCCACAACCAGGTGAGGTACTGCTCCGGCCTCGCTCACCTCGGTGATGGTTGCTTCCTTGGTTTGCAGTTCTGGAAGGCGATAGGCAACTTCCTGCTCCCCCTGAGAAAAGAGAGGGAAAACCTGGAAACTGCCCTCTTGAATGGGATCCCCAATACGCAGGGTTGGAAAGTTAAGGCTGGCCATCGACTCCTCCTTCTCGTTGAAGTTGCAAGGGTGTTGCGGAAGCTGCCCTTCCCCTTGTTGGCTTGGGATCAGCTCGCCGGATCCTGCTCCAATCTAAAGTCCTTTGGAAATGCTCCCTTCCTAAAAAAAAGAGGTGAGGGGACAGCCTTCGCCTTTCGGGACTCTGGTAGCGCGGATGGAAATCATCCTGACCAAAAGAGAGGGATCCCTAAAAAAGGGATCCCTGCCTCAATATCTGGGGTTGATCTCTAGCCTGAAATAATTGAAATTAATCAGCACTAGTGAGTATCAAAGCACTCCGGGACTAGTCCCGCTCAATGTACAAAAAAAGCACTGCCATGCCCACTGCAGGAAGCAGCCAACCAACAATGGGGATAAAAATCCAAGGAAGATAAGCAGCAGCGTAAGAACCGGTCATGATTTTGCTCCTCTCAAGTGACTTGACAAACTTGACAACTAATTTACCAGCCCTCGAAAGATGGCGTCGATCCCGGCAAAGTTCTCCAGCAGGAAATAGGCAGCAAACACTCCACCCATACCTCCCAAGAAAAATCCTGCCGTCAGATCCCCCCAACCCCGAGCTGTAGCCAGAGGAGCGGCCCCCGGTGTTTCCGGCTTGTTTCCGAAGGTAACGCTGCCATAGGCCGACATGCAGGCGGTTCCCAGCAGCACAATCGCCATCGCCGTAACCAGCCCGCCTAAGTTAGCTGCCTCAGGGTAATCCCGCAGCGGCCCCAGCACAATTTCTGGCCCTACCAAGAAATAGCCATGGGCCAGCCCAATTTCTAGACCCCGCAACAGCGGCGATAAGCCAGGACGGTTGATGGGGAGATTGTTGATAAACAGACGGGTGACAGGAGAATCGCTGATGGGCGTCGAAAGATGCCCCTCGCAGGGATCGTCGTTAAAGGTGCGAATGTAATCCATGTCCGAATGTCCTGCCTGGAATTTTGCGATTCATTCTACGGGGCCTAAGTTACCCTCTCGGCAACCACCACCCGGATCGTTAAAAAAGTTCATGCTCGCTTAACACAGAGATAGCTCTTCTAAATAAGTTTGAGACATAAGTTTGAGACATTCCCTCGCAGAACCTGTCCTCAGCAATTCGCGCTCTTGCCCATGATCCCTGACCTGCTAACGCGAACTTCACCCTCTCCAGGGGGAGAAGAGAGAAGTCCAGATTCACCGCCTGGTTGTAACCAGTGGTGAGGAATAGCGGCAGCTTTTTCGGACTGTGTATTGAGTATTAAGTTGAGTATTAAGGTCTGCAATGAAGTGGGATCCCTGCTGGGCAAGGGATCGATATTGCGCTGTGGTAGGTAGCCCCGAAAAAAGTGGTAGATACACTGGCCATGGGTCAACAAAGCCTAACTGAATTCGGCTAGGTCGTAAAAACCATGGGACCCTTTACCCCTACCTATTGGGGGCTACTACCAGACCGAAAACCTCCAACCTACAGACTAGAGCCTAGGCCCACATAGGAGCCATAGAAAAAGAGCCCAACTACCGTGATCACACCCAAACCGGCAACCACAGCCACTATCCACAAAGGGATCCTTGCTTGACTGGTCATAGCAACTGGTCTCCAAAAAAGACAGAACTAGCAGCAATTACATTCTCAGTAAACTTAGCAAAGGGGAGCAAGGGCTAGCCAAAAGCCAGCATTGCCCCCTGCGCTCTTTCCCAACTCCAAGAGCAGAGTGGGATCCTGGCCTCAGTTGAGAAAATAGCTGGAGAACAACAGCCCAACCACAAACACCAGCAGCAAACCCAAGTAAAGGGAAGTGCGGTTTAGCTCGACAGGTTGGGAGTTGGGATTCCTTTCGGGTTGATCAGCCATTGGGTTCACCGTTGAATAAACTGCATTGCAGCAATAGCTCCCAAGAAGAAAACAGTTGGGATCGCCAAGGTATGTACCGCCAGCCAACGGACGGTAAAAACAGGGTAAAAAACGGGTTCATCAGATTTAGTGGCCATAGATATCACCCTACGCAAAAAGCTCAATCAACTTACAAATTGCAACAACGAATAGTCCACTTACCCACGGGCACTCCTAGCGAGTCAGCCTCTCCAGCTCCTCCAGAGCATTGAAGCGATCGCTAACGATCGGCAACTCCTGGCGCTCTGCCGTGAAATACTCATTGGGGCGCGGGGTGCCAAAAATATCATAGGCCAGGCCAGTGCTCACAAAAAGCCAGCCTGCCAAAAACAAAGCGGGAATGGTCAGGGCGTGAATAACCCAGTAGCGGACACTGGTAATGATATCGACAAAAGGTCGCTCTCCGGTGCTGCCAGCCATGAAACTCCTCCCTAGGGTAGGGGCAAAAGTGCTTTCTGAACTTTCTGAGTCTATAACACAATGATAAGGATTTGGATGCACAACTACAAGTTGCAAAGTTGCAAGACATTCGCTTAGCCCCTTTGCTGCCAAGCCGGATCCCGTCTTGCATAGGTAAAATCTCCTAAGGGATCCCTGCGGCGAACCTTCTTACCCGAGTTTTCAGAATCTCACTGCCAAAGGGCGCAATCCCAAGGGGCATCGAGGGCTTGAGGATGGGGCGGAAGTTTGAGATAAGCTGGCCCTGAGGGGATGTTGTTGGAACAGGAGTGACAGCTATGCGGTGCTCGTGGCCCCTAGCTCTGAGCTTGTGTTGGACGCTGGGCTGGTCGGGTGTCAGCTTGCCGGCTTGGTCCCAAGGGGTGGAGCAGCAAGCCTCGCTGGCCTGGACCGACCCCTACGTGGCGGCTCTGGAACGTCAGACAGATGTGGTGATCACCCAAGAACCCCTGTCAGCCACCCTGACCCGTCTGGAATTGGCCCAGTGGCTGACGGAGTTTTTCGGCTACATTCCCAATCCCAACCAGGTGCAGGAGATTCGCGACCTGGAGCCCAACACCCCCGACTATTGGACTGCCCAAGCCGTGCTGCAGGCGGGGGCCATGCGCCTATACGAGGGCAACGAGTTTCGCCCGCAAGGGGATATCACCCACCTGGAAGCCCTGGCCATTTTGGTGCGGGCTCTGCAATTGCCTGCTCCCACCCAGGCCGACATTGAGCGCTGGATGGCTCTGTACACCGATGCGGCTGATGTGCCGGAGGTAGGGCGGGCTTTTGTGGCCATGGCAGGCGAAGCGGGGCTGCTGGTGAATGTGCCGGATCCAGCTCGTCTTCAGCCCAATCGCGTGCTGAGGCGAGCAGAAGGGGCGGTGTTGTTGCATCAGGCCCTGGTGTATCGCGGTCAGCTTCCGCCCTTGCCACCCCCTGTGGCCCAGTTGCGTCCCTCCCCAGCCCGGGTGGCCGAGACTGTCCAACCCGAAATCTTCCAAACGCGGATCACTCCCGAGGGAGGAAGTGTTCCTGCAGGGGGAACCTTGACCATTGAAGCGCAGGCCACTCCCAACGGCAGGGCTACGGTTGATATCGGCGGCGTGGTTCAGGGCCTGCCGATGCAGGAGGTGCAGCCCGGCTACTACCGCGCAGTTTATAGCCTTGGTCCTCAGGATGCCGTCTTTGGCCCCGACATCAGTATTCAGTTGACCCTCAATGGCGTCAGTACCCGCGTTCAACGGCGGCTACCTCAACTGGCCTTGGGCAATGTTGCTCCTCCGCCAGTGGAATCAGTATTTCCGCCCCCGGCTCCTCTGCCGCAGCCGTCCCCTGCCCCTTTGACTGCAGCCGGCAATCGCTATCCGCGCATTGAGGCCATTCGCTTGGATCCCCAGCGCGACTTGGTGGAAGGGGACATTCTCACCATTGCCATTTGGGGGGAATCTGGAGGGATCGCCCAGTTTGATCTGGGGAATCTGGCCCTGAACCAGCCGATGCGGGAGGTACGACCCAACCACTACGAAGGCACCTACGTGGTAGCCCCCACCCACCAGGCCAACAATCCCACCTTGCGGATTGTGCTCACCAAGGACGGCCTCAGCCAGGAACATCGGGAGATTTTTCCTTTTTCCATCGATGGCTCCAGAGGAACCCGCTCCACCATTCAGCCGGTTTCCGCACCCGTCGCCACGGGACTGCCCCAGATTTTCAGTGTCACCACCAACAGCACCAATCTGCGCATGGGAGAAATTCTCAAAGTCACCATGCGAGGGGATCCGGGGGGGCGGGCTGCTTTTCGGATTGTTGGGGTAACGCCGGAAGTCGAAATGCGGGAGGTGGCGCCGGGCCTATACGAAACCCAGCAGCAGTTGCCCTTCAACATGCAGCCGGTCAACAACGGCATCATCGAGGTGATTTTGCAAAGAGGGGGCCAAAAGACCACCCAAACCAGCCCCTCGCCCATTACCATCGCCCCTTAGCTAGGATCCCCGAGAAGGCTAAACTGCTGCCTCAAAGGGATCGGCGCTGCGCTGGATCTGGGTAGAGAGCTTGGGGATTACCTGCAGGTTGAACTGTTGCTCGAAGACTTTTTTCTTCTCGTTTAAGCTCCACAACTCTAGGGCACAGTCGTCCTTGGGATGCCTGGGATCCAAAATCAACTCCATGCGGCGGGGGCCTTCTCCCAGGAGCTGAAAACGGCAGTGCAGGGCTTGAATGGCCTGCAGGCGGCGGCGATCCAAAGCACAGGCTATGCGCAGCAGGGGGCTCAGTTCCAGCACCACTTGGCGATCCCGCTCGTCGCTGAGGCGCTGGAAGTTCTCGTGCTTCTTCTTGGGGGGCGACTTGCGGTGGTAGCGGGCCAAGTTGGCGATCACCTCCACCTCTTCTTCGTTGAAGCCCAAGAGTTCTCCATGGCGGATCAGGTAGTAGGAGTGCTTGTGGTGGGCGGCATGGCTGATGAAGTGGCCGCAGTTGTGCAGCATGGCCGCCGCCCAGAGAAGAGCCCGCTCCCGGGATCCCCAGCCATGCAGGATGCCGCGGGTTTGATCGAAAAGGCTGAGGGCAAATTCGGCCACCCGTTCGGCATAGGGCAGCTCCACCTGATATTTTTCCGCCAGCTTGAGCACACTGCGCCGCCGCACCGAGCTGTGGTAGCGCAGCCGATCCTCAATCAGCCCTTGGCCGATCATCCAGTCCACGATCAGCCCTTCCCGCAGAGCCCGTTCGCAAAACTGGATCCGCTCCACCCCCAGCAGGGTCATCACTTCTTCCAAGATGACCGCCCCGGCTAGGATGATCTCCCCCCGCCTTTCCCCCAGGCCGGGCAGCTTTTGCCGTTCGGCCACCGTGAGGGAGCGCAGCTCTTTGATGTAGCCGCGCAGGGCTTCCAGGCTGAACTCATACCCCTGCAGGCGATGGGGGAGAGCGCCCAACCGACGGCGGGCATCCAACTGGGCCAGGCACTCGACGGTGCCAGAGGTGCCCACCAAAGGCAGGGATCCCTGTTGTTGTGAAGAGGCAAAGATCCGCTTCATCTGCTCGATGGGGGATTCCAGCATGCCGCGGATGTGCTGGCGCAGGGCTTGCAGTTCGGCAGAAGTGGGCGGGTCGTGGTGCAAAAAAGCCTGGGTCAGACGCACTGCCCCTACCTTGACGCTGCGCAGAAACTCCGGCTCTTGGCCATTGCCCAAAATCAGCTCGGTGGAGCCGCCACCAATATCCACCACCGCGTGCAGCCGGTTGTGGAACTCCATCGCCGAGAGCACCCCCAGGTAGATACGGCGGGCCTCTTCCTGCCCCGAGATTAACTCCACCCGCAGGCCCAGCTCCCGTTCAATCCGCTTCAAAAACTCCAGCCCATTGGGGGCCTCGCGCACAGCACTGGTAGCCACGGCAACAATATCCTGCACCTGAAAGCTCTCAGCAATACGGCAAAACCGTTCCAGAGCCGTCCGGGCCCGCTCCATGGCTGCAGGCGTGAGGGCGCCCGTCTGGCTGCAAAACTCCCCCAGCCGGACGGTGGCTTTTTCGCGGGAGATGAGGGTGAAGCTGGGGATACGGGGATTGATGCGCACCACCACCATGTGGAGAGAGTTGCTGCCCACATCGATGGCGGCCAGAACGGGGGCCGCCCAAGATTCAGGACGAGAAGCCGGGCCGGTTTCGGAAACTGGGGGAGCAGAGGCGACAGAGCGTTCCGTGAAGTTGGTGGGCGAAGAGATCATGGCTCGGGTAAGGGGGTCAACCCCTTTAGGATACTGTGTACTTTCCCCCCTTGTTCCGGGCCGAGTCGTGAGGTGAGGTTCGCGGTTGACTCGGCAAACAGGGGAATTGATTAGCTGGGGATCCCTGCCGCTCTCGCCCCAGCCTAAGATAGGGACACAGTATTTGATTTGTTTGTTTCAAAGTAGGTTCCGATGTCTCAGCCAGCCGAATCACCTCAGAAGGCCAACAGCACCCTCAAACTGCTGCGCACTCACGAGTCTCCCAAACTGGAGCGCATCCGCCACACCACTTCCCATGTCCTGGCTATGGCGGTGCAAAAGCTGTTTCCCAAGGCCCAGGTGACCATCGGCCCCACAACCGACTACGGCTTCTACTACGATTTTGACCATCCCGAGCCCTTCACGCCGGAAGATCTGGATCGCATCAAAAAAGAGATGCAGGCAATCATCAAAAAGGGCCTGCCGGTGATCCGCGAGGAGGTGAGCCGTGAAGAGGCCAGGCGCCGCATCGAAGCCCTCGGAGAACCCTACAAGCTGGAGATCTTAGACAGCATTCCCGAAGGGGAGGTCATCAGCATTTACCACTTGGGGAATGAATGGTGGGATCTCTGTGCCGGTCCCCACGTGGAAAACACCCAAGAGCTCAACCCCAAAGCTTTCGATCTGCTCAGCGTGGCCGGCGCCTATTGGCGGGGGGACGAGACCAAGCCGCAGCTCCAACGCATCTACGGCACCGCCTGGGAGACCCCAGAGGAGCTGAAGGAATACAAGCGGCGGCTGGAGGAGGCCAAACGGCGGGATCACCGCAAGCTGGGCAAAGAACTGGGTCTCTTCCTGTTTTCCGATGAAGTGGGTCCGGGCTTGCCCCTTTGGACTCCGAAAGGAACTACCCTACGCTGGGTGCTGGAGGATTTTCTCAAGCAGGAGCAGCTCAAGCGGGGCTACCTGCCGGTGGTTACCCCTCATATTGCCCGTGTGGACTTGTTCAAGATCTCCGGCCACTGGCAAAAGTACCGGGAAGATATGTTCCCCATGATGGCGGAGAATGAGCAGGATCGCGCAGCCGAACAGGGCTTTGTCATGAAGCCGATGAACTGTCCTTTTCACATCCAAATCTACAAATCCGAGCTGCGATCCTACCGCGATTTGCCCCTACGATATGCCGAATTCGGCACCGTCTATCGCTATGAGCAATCGGGGGAATTGGGAGGTCTGACGCGAGTGCGTGGCTTTACGGTGGACGATGCCCATTTGTTTGTTCGCCCCGATCAATTGGAGGAGGAGTTTCTCAAGGTTGTCGATCTCATTTTGGTGGTTTTCGATAAGCTCAAGCTCAAGGATTTTCGCGCCCGCCTCAGCTTCCGGGATCCCAAGTCTGACAAATATCTGGGATCCCCTGAGGACTGGGACAGGGCCGAGAATGCCATCCGTCGCGCTGTAGAGAAGCTCTCGATGCCCCATTTTGAAGGGATCGGCGAAGCAGCCTTCTATGGGCCAAAGCTGGATTTTATTTTCCGCGACGCCCTGGATCGGGAGTGGCAACTGGGCACGGTGCAGGTGGATTACCAAAACCCACAGCGCTTTGATCTGCAATACGTAGCTGAGGACGGATCCCGGCAACGCCCGGTGATGATCCACCGCGCTCCCTTTGGCTCGCTGGAGCGGCTGATTGGGATCCTCATCGAAGAATACGCTGGGGATTTTCCCTTCTGGCTGGCCCCGGAACAGGTGCGTATTTTGCCCGTTTCCGATCAGTATCTGGGCTACGCCACCCAGGTGCGGGATCAGCTGCGAGAGCAGGGGATCCGCGTCCACATCGATGCCGACAGCGATCGTTTGCCCAAAAAAATCCGCAATGCCGAGAAGGCCCGGATCCCTTTCATGCTGATCGTGGGGGAACAGGAACAGGCGGCAGGAACGGTGAGCGTGCGCCAGCGCCATGGACAGGAGCTGGGATCCCTGACGGTGGCAGACTTCCTGGATCAGGTGCAGGCGCTCAACTAGCCGGTTGCGGCAATGGAGGGCAGTGGAGTTTTCAGAACTTGAGGATCCCAGATGCCGGGGAGCTCAAGAAAGGGCCTGAATGTCCCTTTCTAAAGAAAAGCCAGCCGACGGCCGTGTTGACGGCCCGCCGCTATTCTGGGGGCAATGCCCAGAAGATCGTTGTGGGGCGGGAGCTTTCCTGTGGATCCAAGGTGCTGGTGGCTGCCCAACCGACGCGGGGGGTGGATGTGGGGGCCATCGAGGCCATTCATCGGCGCATCCTGCAGGCGCGGGATCAGGGCATGGGGGTGCTGCTGGTGTCGGCGGATTTGAATGAGGTGATCAGCTTGTCGGATCGCATTTTGGTGATCCATGAGGGCCACCTGGTGGGAGAACTCACGCCTGAAGAGGCCACCGAAGAGCAGCTAGGGCTGCTGATGGGCGGGATCCAGCATTAGACGAGGCCGGGGGCAGCTTGAGAAGGAAGATCCTGCCGCTCGTTCTTGGGCTAGGGCTGCTCGCCGTTGTTCCAACTCTTGAGGAGAGATGCGCCCGTAGGTGACGCTCATCTCGGCCAGGCGCTGGATCATGTTCTGCCGCAGCATCTCTTCGCGGTAATTGTAGATAACAGCACTATGAATTGTAGCTCTTACTACAGTATTAGCTTCTCTATTGGAGATAGGCTTTTGTGCATTCAAAGTCTGACCGCAGAGTGATGACTCAAGGATAGGATCCCATGCCCAAAACGCTGTTTAAAGTTGACCTGACTAAGCCAATGGATCAACAGGATCTACCGGGTCACAACCGCTGGCATCCTGATATTCCCGCTGTGGTTTCTGTAAACCCTGGCGAGGTATTCCGAATTGAGTGTAAAGACTGGACGGATGGGCAAATCAAAAACAACGATGATCCTTCCGACATTGAGCAGGTTGACCTAAGCGTTGTCCATGTTTTGAGTGGGCCTATTTGGGTTAACGGCGCCCAGCCTGGAGATATCCTGGTTGTCGATCTGTTAGACATTGGGCCACTGCCGGGAGACGAGTGGGGGTTTACAGGTATTTTTGCCAAAGAAAATGGAGGGGGATTCCTCACCGATCATTTTCCCAACGCGGCCAAAGCCATCTGGGATTTTCAAGGCATTTACACCACTTCCAGACACATTCCCCATGTGCGCTTTGCCGGCATCATTCACCCCGGCCTCATTGGCTGTGCCCCATCTCACGAGTTGCTGGCGGCTTGGAATAAGCGGGAAGCTGAGCTGGTCGCTTCGGCTCCCGATTTGCGCACTTACGGCGCGGGGCTATCCGGCAATCAGCCTGTGCTGGCCGCCTTGCCCAATCCCAAGAACGCAATTTTGGGAACTTTGCCCAAGTCAGAGTATGAGCGGGTTGCTGCTGAAGCGGCTCGGACGGTGCCCCCGCGAGAGCACGGCGGTAATTGCGATATTAAAAACCTGTCTAAAGGAACACGGATCTACTTCCCGGTTTACGTGGAGGGTGCCAAGCTGTCGATGGGAGATATTCACTTCTCGCAAGGGGATGGGGAGATCTCTTTTTGTGGCGCTATTGAGATGTCGGGCTACATCGATCTCCACGTCGATCTAATCAAGGGTGGTGTTGAGAAGTACGGATTGGTTAACCCCATTTTTAAGCCCGGCCCTGTTGAGCCACGTTACTCGGAATACCTTGTGTTTGAGGGCATTTCTGTGGACGAGCTTACAGGTAAGCAGCATTATATGGATGTTCACATTGCCTATCGACGCGCCTGCTTAAATGCCATCGAATATCTGAAAAAATTCGGCTTTACGGGAGAACAAGCTTATCTGCTGCTCAGTTCTGCACCGGTGGAGGGCAGAGTGAGTGGGATCGTCGATATTCCCAATGCTTGCTGTACGGTGGCTGTTCCTACGCAAATCTTCGACATAGATATTCTCCCTAGGTGAATGTTATCCGATGCCTCGTTCAAGGGGGTGGAATAGGAAGATGCCGCTGTATGAGTTTAAGTGTCAAACCTGTGGGGAGTTTGAGGTATGGCGGCCCTTATCTCAATATCGAGATCCGGCCTATTGTCCTTCTTGCAATCAGGAAGGGAAACGTCTCATTTCAGTTCCCATGGTTCAGCTTTCCAGCTCTTTGCCTATTTCAAAGGGGGGAAGAGAACCCAAACTGATCAAGCGTGAACAGCACTCAAATTCTGATCCAAACTCGCCAAAATATCGCTCCCAATCTTGTGGGCGACCTTGGATGTTGCACCATTAGTTATTAGACATAGTTGTTTCAGGCTAGGGTAAGACGCCTGGGCTATTGAAAAAAGCCTTCTGGCCCCGTGCATTATTGCTCCGCAGCGCTATTGCTATGCCTACGGCACCCTGACGGGAACCGCAACGCTGACGCGACGATGCGACGACGTAACGACGTGACCAACGTTTTAGGTGTGGGTGCAGTGTCCCAGTTTGAATCGAAATGACCATAGTGCTTAGAAAAAGAGAGACTCTCACAATACCCCCAGAAATGCTTTCCTCTGGCATGGCAGTTCACAACCTATGCTGGAAGAGGCGTTCAAGAAGCACCTCATGAGTGGGCCTGATCCTTCCTTGGCAGAGGGATCCCATCGCAGCGATATCGCCCTTCGTTTACAGGGGATCACCAAGCGTTATCCTCTGGTGCTGGCCAACGACCACATCGATCTGGAGGTGTGTTGGGGAGAGATTCTGGCGCTGATGGGGGAGAACGGGGCGGGCAAGTCTACCCTGATGAAGATCGTCTATGGGTTGGTCAGCCCGGACGAGGGATCCATTCAAGTGGATGGGCAACCGGCCAAAATTCACAGTCCCGCCGATGCCATTCGGTTGGGAATTGGGATGGTGCATCAACACTTTATGTTGGTGGATCCCTTGACGGTTACGGAAAACGTGGTTCTTGGGGCCGAACCCGGCCATCTTTTTCAGGTCGATTTCCGTCGGGCCAGGGCTGAGGTGGCTCAGTTGATTGCCGAGATGGGCTTCCATCTGGATCCCGACGCCAGAGTGGAGGATCTGCCGGTAGGCCTACAGCAGCGGGTGGAGATCTTGAAAATGCTCTACCGCAAGGCCCGCATCTTGATTTTGGATGAGCCGACGGCAGTGTTGACTCCGCAGGAGGCAGGCGAGCTGTTTGCGTTTTTGCGCCGCTTTGCCCGGCGGGGGGGAGCTGTCATTTTCATCAGCCACAAGCTGAAGGAGGTAATGCAACTGGCCGACCGCGTCACCGTCATTCGGGATGGCAAGGTGGTGGCGACGTTGCCCACTGCCCAAACCGATGCCCAGGAACTGGCGCGGCTGATGGTGGGGCGGGAAGTCAGTCTGACCGTTGAAAAAAAGGCCGCTACCCCTGGGGAGGTGTTGCTGGATGTGCGAGATCTGTGGGTGGATATACCGGGGCGGAAGCCAGCGGTGGCGGGGGCGAGCTTCCAGGTACGTGCCGGCGAGATTGTGGGCCTTGCCGGTGTGGAGGGAAACGGCCAAACGGAATTGGTGGAGGCGATCACCGGCTTGAGAAGCTACCGCGGCCAAATTCGCTATGGAGCCGGATCCCTGTCTGCTTCGGCCCGACAGGTGCGTTGCTGGGGTCTGAGTCATATCCCCGAAGATCGCAATGTGAGAGGTTTGGTGCTGGATTTCCCCACCCGCGACAACCTGATCCTGGGGGATCACCATCAAAAGCCGTATACCGGCTGGTTGGGATTTTTTCGGGAAGAGGCCATTGACCAACATGCCCGCCAGGTGGTGGAGAGCTTCGACGTTCGCCCCCGCAGCATTTCCCTGACGGCCCGCCGCTATTCTGGGGGCAATGCCCAGAAGATCGTTGTGGGGCGGGAGCTTTCCTGTGGATCCAAGGTGCTGGTGGCTGCCCAGCCGACGCGGGGGGTGGATGTGGGGGCCATCGAGGCCATTCATCGCCGCATCCTGCAGGCACGGGATCAGGGCATGGGGGTGCTGCTGGTATCGGCGGATTTGAATGAGGTGATCAGCTTGTCGGATCGCATTTTGGTGATCCATGAGGGCCGCCTGGTAGGAGAACTCAGGCCTGAAGAGGCCACCGAAGAGCGGATCGGGCTGCTGATGGGCGGGATCCAGCATTAGACGAGGCTGGGGGCAGCTTGAGAAGACCCTGCCGCCCGTTCTTGGGCTAGGGCTGCTCGCCGTTGCTCCAACTCTTGAGGAGAGATGCGCCCATAGGTCACGCTCATCTCGGCCAGCCGCTGGATCATGTCCTGCCGCAGCATGTCCTCGCGGTAGCGCCAGGCCCAGTTGTTCTCGGTGGTGCCGGGGAAGTTCATGCGCGCCTCTGCCCCCAGCCCCATCACATCCTGCAGGGGAATGATGGCCAGGTCGGCTACGGAAGAAAGGGCCAAGCGGATCAGATCCCAATGGATGCCCCCGGATCCCTGGCAGCCCAAATAGCGCAGCAGGTTTTGTTTTTCCCACTCCGAGCGATCCGGGTCATGAAACCAACCCACCACCGTGTTGTTGTCGTGGGTGCCGGTGTAAACGACAAAGTTGCGCTCATAGGCATGGGGCAAATAGGGGTTATCGGGCCCAGAGCCGAAGGCAAAGAGCAACACCTTCATGCCGGGCAAGCCAAATTGATCCCGCAGTTGCAACACCTCCGGCGTGATGTCTCCCAGATCTTCGGCAATCACCGGGATTTCCCCCAGCTTGTCGGCCAGGGCCTGAAAGAAATCTGCTCCCGGCCCTTTTTGCCACTCCCCTTCCACAGCCGTTTCTGCATCGCCTGGAATGGCCCAGTAGCTCTCGAAGCCGCGAAAGTGGTCGATGCGCACACAGTCCACCTGCTTGAGGATGGCCTGGATGCGCCGGATCCACCAGTCGTAGCCGCGAGCCTTGAGCACCTCCCAGTTGTAGAGGGGGTTACCCCAGCGTTGCCCAGTAGGGCTGAAATAGTCGGGCGGCACACCGGCTACCTGCAAGGGCTGTCCCCGTTCATCCAGGTGAAACAGCTCCCGGTTGGCCCACACGTCGGCACTGTTGGGGGCAACGTAGATGGGCACATCCCCAATGAGCCGCACTTGATGCCGATGAGCATACTCCCTTAGGGATCCCCACTGCTGGGCAAACAGATACTGCCAAAACATCTGCTCGGTAATGGCATCGGCATAGCGATCGCGAGCCTCTTGCAAAGCCGGCGGATCCCGTCGCACCAAGGCCGGATCCCATTGGTTCCACTCTTGCTCGCCGTACACATCCTTGAGGGCCATGAACAGGGCATAGTCCGGCAGCCAGTCGGCCTCGGCAGCGCAATAGGCTTGGAAAGCTTCCCAATCGGGGCCGGAAGCTTTTTCTTTGAAGGTAGCCCAGGCGCGGTGCAGCAGGCCCAGCTTGAAGGGGATCACGGTTTCGTAGTCCACCCGGCCCCTATCTCCCGCCTGGATGGCCGGCCATTGGGGCAGATCCTGCCAACTGTTGGGATCCAGCCAACCGGCCCCCACCAATAGCTCCGGGCTGATGAGAAGCGGGTTGCCGGCAATGGAGGAAAAGCTCATGTAGGGGGAGTTGCCCCAGCCGGTAGGTCCCAGAGGCAGCACCTGCCAGAGGCGCTGGCCGCTCTCCACCAGAAAGTCCACAAAGCGATAAGCCGATGGCCCCAGATCGCCGATACCAAATGGCCCCGGTAGCGAGGTGGGGTGCAGGAGGATCCCACTGAGTCTGCCCATGCGCATGGCCAAGCCCTTTTGCCCTAGGTGGTTTCACCGCCTATGCTGTCACTTCTGGAGCCACGGTGGACAGCTCCAGACAAGACAAAATTAGAACAAAGTTAAAAAATGAGCAGGATCCAAGGCCAAGACGCGCTTTTCCCTCTGGCCAGGGGATCCCGTCAGGGCGTCTCAGGAGCAGGGCAGGCTTGGGCATACCAGTCGTAGAGGCCATCCCCGGTGGTGAGCCAAGTCTGAGGGCGAGATTGGATGTGCTGCAAGGCTTTTTTTAGGGATCCCATCCGCAGAGGCTGCCCGACAATAAAGGGGTGCAGGCCGATGGCCATGATGCGAGGGGAGCGCTCCCCATCCTGCCAGAGTTGATCAAACTGGTCGATGAGGGCTTGGGCAAAGGCTTCTGCCGGCAGGCGGGCGCTCAGACAAAGGCTGATGTCGTTGGCCTCTAGAGTGTAGGGGATCCCCAAAAGGGGGCCGGCGGCAGTTGGGAACCAGTAGGGTTGGTCGTCGTTTACCCAGTCGGTGGTGTAGCGGATCCCGGCAGCCTTGAGCAGGTCAAAAGTATTCTCGCTAACGGAAAATCCCGGTGTCAGCCAGCCCCAAGGGCGGGATCCCGACACCTTCTCCAAAAGGGACAAACTGCGCTCGATGAGCTCCTGTTCGGCTTCGCGGGCCAGGCCGCTGTGGCCGGTGGAGTTGTTCCAGCCGTGGGCCAGCACCGACCAGCCGTATTGGCGGATCCCTTCGATGATGGGGGGGTAAAGCTCCACCATTTCCGCGTTCAGGGCCGCCGTCACCGGGATCCCCAGCTCCGCGAACAGTTCAAACAAGCGCCAAATGCCCACCCGATTGCCATAGTCCCGCCAGCCATAGTTGGCGATCTCAGGGGAGCTGGTGAGATGGGGTTGAATGGCCGTGCCCAGCTTGCCAAAGGTGAAGTGCTCGATGTTCATCACCACGTACACAGCCACCCGCGCCCGATGCGGTAGGCTCGGCAGATTTCGGCTGGGCAGAGCTGAGTAGGCAGGGGGCAGCATGTCCGCTCTCCAAAGCTTTGATGCTCACCAAGGGGGCAGGCTAGTCCTTTGATTTTCTGATTTTCCTGAGGTCAAGGCCCGATGGCAAGCCTGCACTTCTGGAAGGGTGAATAGGCGACGAAAGGCGATCCCTGCTTCTCGGCAGCGGTCTTCTGCCCCTTCCAGCCGATCCACCAAAGCCAGGATCCCTTCCGCCCGGTGGCCGGCTGCCCGCACCCGCTCTACAGCTTTGAGGGCCGAGCCGCCGGTGGTGACGACATCTTCCAAGATCCAAACCCGGCTGCCCGCCGGCAGTTCTGGCCCCTCGATCCAGGCCTGCGTACCGTGCCCCTTGGGCTCTTTGCGCACGATCAAGGCGGGTAGGTTGGCGGGTTCAGCATGCAGAGAGGCCAAACTCACCGCCGTCACCAAGGGATCCGCTCCCAGCGTCATCCCAGCCACTGCTTCGGTTTCGGGAGGCAACAGCCGGTGCAGCAGGGATCCCACCCAATAAGCCCCCTGGGGATGGAGGGTGACCGGCTTGCAGTTGATGTAGTGGGGGCTCTTCTGTCCAGAAGTAAGGGTAAAGGAGCCTTCTCGGTAAGCCAGCTGGGCCAGGAGATATAGCAGTTTCTCCCGCGCTTCCTCTGGGGAAAGGGTCAGGGGAGAGCAATCGAGAAGCAACACAGCGGGGATCCTCTTGGTTCAATGGCTGGATGGCTGGCAAGAAAGATCACTCAGGACATTTCATTATGCGGCAAATCTCCACCGAATCCAATCTCCCGTTTTTCGGCTTCACGGGAGGGATCCCTGTCCCACAAAAGATACGCCTGTCTTGGCTAGGGCCAATGTTGCTGAAGTTCTAGACCGGCGGATACCTGAAAATCTGTTCAAACAACCACCTGGGGCATCATTTGCTCAACCAACAGAAGCAACGTGTTGGCAACAGAAGCCGGCTCCTGGGCATTCAAAGTGGTGTGCGGAACTGAACCGTCCTGATTCCCCAAAATTAACAAAATGTCTTCTGGATCCCAGGCATTGGGTTGATCGACGTGGGTGATCCCAATCACGCAGGGGGCACTTGTCCTGGCTTTCATAAAAGATTGAATAGCTTGGGCGTTGCGAAATTGGCCCGGCAAGTGCGCAGGCACCAGAAGAACATAGCCGTGGGCGCGCTTAATTAAAATATCCCACATAAAGTTAAAGCGAGACTGGCCGGGAGTGCCGTAGAGATGCAGCCACATCTCTTCTTCCTCCTCTCCAATTCTCAAGCGGCCGAAGTCCATGCTTACCGTCGTGGTTTTCTTCAGCTCTGCCACCTCGTCCGTTGCTTTGCAATCGGTGTCTACTACCTCAATCTCGCTAATCGTGCGAATAAAGGTAGACTTTCCAGCTCCCACCGGCCCTGTTACAACAATTCGCAAGATATTTCCCATAAACTGGCCTCAGACTAAGCTCTAGCGACAAAGCTGAATAAAACTCGGGGGAGTGCACCGATGTGCCGCACGGGAGGTAAAACTATCCCCAGCTTGTTTCTCAGATAATTCTCAGATAGTTTGAATAGAGATACTGACAACAGCTTTGCTTCGTGGAGATTCCGGAAACTCAGATGCCTCAGCCTAATCAGAAGTCAGAGAAATTAAGCAAGTAGAGCAAGCAAGAGTCTACTCTAACTCAAATTAACTCAAATTAAGCTGTTAGCACCATTGGCGATTAATCGTTTGAACAAAGCCTCACTCATGCCTGTTTCCTGTTGCACTGCATTATAGGCCACCTCAAGGTAAGCTTGCTCAATAAAAGAGAGGTCAATCATGCAAACCTTGCTCAAGCTGGTGCGCAACTGTTCAGGCTTGCCTTCTTTCGCCAACTGCCGACTCACCTCCTGCACAACTGTGGCCATAGCAGGCACAACATGTTGAGGGCCGATGCCAACGCGCACATGAACTATGCCAATCTTCCAGCGCCGCTCAGCGTATTGTGGCCCCCAGTTATCCATGCCCGTAAACATTTCCTTGAACCAGTCGGCAAAGGTTTGGCCCAGCCGCTGCCGGTTGTGCTTGGCTATCACTGCCGCCATTTCGGCATCGCGATCCAGATAGCCGTAAAAGGCGTCTGACATTTCCGCCGCGATACTGCCGCCCCAGTCAGCACTTTGCTGCAAAACTTTCTTGTCATCATCTGTGAATTGCGTGCGCAAGATCAGGACTTGGAGCAGCTCCGAAGGTTTAATGGCCATAGTTCCCTCAACGTCAGGATAGGATCTAAAGACTTAGCTTCCACATTTGATTTTCTTACTTCATTGCCTCTGCAATGCTTGCCGCGACTCGCTTAATTTCCAAAAAGAGCAAGCCTTGCTTGACTTCATGGCTGGCAATTGTCAGCAAGACGGCATCGGGGCCACAACTGGTTAAAACCCCGTATCCTTTTTCCCCCTGTACAAAAACTCTCTCTATGGCTCCGCGCCCTAGCTCTCTCCCAATCCGTTCGCCCAAAGAAAGCATGGCAGCCGACATAGCAGAGGTTCTCTCTTCATCCATACCCACAGGCAGTGTGGAAGCTAAAGGTAGCCCGTCAGGGGTGACCACTGCTGCTCCCTGGACTTCTGGCGTATTGGCAACATAGCTCTGGAGGATCGCCTGCAAAGAGGACAGATTAGCCATCCTACATCTCCCTGCTGATTCACTATTTCTAATGTTTCTACCCGAAAACCGAAAACATGACTGCAAATATCCCTATGCTTTTATTTTTCGCGCATGCCCTTGAGGAGGGTGGCCAATCGACTGACCAGAGAAGGCTTGACGGGGCCGCCCTCATCCTGGAGACCAGGCACCCTTGCCCCCAGCCTCTCCCTCACCGGCTCGGGATTCACCTCCTCAGCAATCGACTTGGACAGCTCCCAGTGACCAGACCGAGCCAGAACCGTTGGCCCCTCACAGGGACTGATCAACCCCAGCTTGGCCAGACGGGCACAGGCATAGCGCACCTCCAGCAGGTCTGCCCCCAGTGCTTGAGCCAAAGCCGTCAGCTTGCGAGAAGGCGACACCTGCTCCAGGATCCCCCACTCCAGCGCAGAAAGTTTGAACAGAGGCAGTTCGGTGCTGGTACGCCAAAAGCAGCTATCGGGCTCGGGCAGGTCTTTTTCGGGGCGCTGCTCCAGCTTGAGCTGCTGCAGGGCTTCCAGGACGGCAGCGGTGGCGCCCTTGCTCAGGCCGGTCATTTCTCGATAGGGCATGGGCACGTTGGGCAAAAAGCTGAACTGTCCGGATTCGAGGGCAAAGAGGCTGTAGAGTCCCACCTGCAGTTGATGGCGAAAGAGCTTGGCCAAATCTACGGGCGAGATCAACCCTTGCCGCTGCAGGCAACGCCCCAGAGGCTCTTCCGAGCCGCAAAAGGAAGCCAGCTTTTCGACCACCCGCTCGCTCACCAAACCAGAGTCGGCTAGCAGGCTCTCCAGGCGGTGCTCTTTTTGAGGTGGCAAGGCAGCGATGACCCGACCCTGATAAAACCAGATCCTGTAGATGCCGCCGGGCGCCCAGATACAGAGCTGTCCTGTTTTGCTGCCTCTCTCGATCAGCTGCAACAGATCGGGCAAGGAAAATTCTTGGAGGTCTCCAACTATGGCCATAAGAACTCTCTATGAACCTCGCTTCGATGGAATGGGTAAAAAATCAATGCTTCAGTGATTTTTTGGACATCCCTATTCTTGTACATGTACTCTCGGACAACAACCGTGTATCAACGGCTGTGTTCTTTGTAGCTAGGTACTCTGCGCGCCAGCAGTTACACTTACTATCCGGGAAAATCTATCAAGGAATACAATTAGGCAGCACTCGGAAGCCCTTCACAGAAGAGTTCTAGTTTCCTTTGTTTCAGCTTTGTGTTGGATCATGTCGCTTCGTAAGATAGAACTCCTATTTTTGCTTTCTCTGTGAGCGGAAGTTAGAGAAAAGTTATAGACCCTTCCAAGTTCTTTACAAAGCCAGAAGAAAGCCAGAAGATTGTTTTTTTCCGTTAGGTTTGCCTCACTTTTCGCGCATGCCCTTGAGGAGGGTGGCCAATCGACTGACCAGAGAAGGCTTGACGGGGCCGCCCTCATCCTGAAAACCGGGCACCCTTGCCCCCAGCCTCTCCCTCACCGGCTCGGGATTCACCTCCTCAGCAATCGACTTGGACAGCTCCAAGCGACCAGACCGAGCCAGAACCGTTGGCCCCTCACAAGGGCTGATCAACCCCAGCTTCGCCAGACGGGCGCAGGCATAGCGCACCTCCAGCAGGTCTGCCCCCAGTGCTTGAGCCAAAGCTGTCAGCTTGCGAGAAGGCGACACCTGCTCCAGGATCCCCCACTCCAGCGCAGAAAGCTTGAACAGAGGCAGTTCGGTGCTGGTACGCCAAAAGCAACTATCGGGTTCGGGCAGGTCTTTTTCGGGGCGTTGCTCCAGCTTGAGCTGCTGCAGGGCTTCCAAGACGGCAGCGGTGGCGCTTTTGCTGAGGCCAGTCATTTCTCGGTAGGGCATGGGCACGTTGGGCAGGAAGCTGAACTGGCCGGATTCGAGGGCGAAGAGGCTGTAGAGGCCGGTTTGCAGTTGATGGCGAAAGAGCTTGGCCAAATCTACGGGCGAGATCAACCCTTGCCGCTGCAGGCAACGCCCCAGAGGCTCCTCCAAGCCCCTAGCGACCAACTGGCTGACCACCTGCTCGTCCACCAAGCCAAAGCGCGTCAGCAGGCTTTCCAAACGATGCTTTTCTTCAGGGGTGAGGGCGGCGACCACCCGACCTTGGTAAAACCAAATCCGCTGAATGCCATTGGGTGCCCAGATGGATAATTGCCCTGCTTTCTTACCCTTTTCCATTAAATGCAACAGGTCGCATAAGGAAAATTCCTGAAGATCTCCAAGCATCGCCATACTTTTGCTCCCTTCACCGCTGCAAGATGCGCTTTCTCAGTATTTTCACGGTTTTTGCTTTGCTAAGCAAGAAACCAGAAGATGCGCTTACAGCCTGGTTTCGGCCTAATCTTACAACCAAATCCTCAAAAGTTAAAGCGGATTAATCTTTTTAATCAAATGTACGAAGTTGCCGAATTTTTGGCTTGGACGCAGCGGAAATTGTGTCAGAAGCTCGGTAAAACCTCGGAAGACTTAACGATCGATACTTAGTCATTCGTAATTTTTAACACTTTTTTAGCTGCGGCTACTCGAAGATCTACGGGGTACAAAAGTTCGCCTCAAAAGGAGTGAATTGAGGATTACACTGAGGGAACTTAAGGCCATGAAGCCCCCGGCAATAGCTGGGCTCAGCCCAATGCCAAAGGCGGGCAAGAGCGCGCCTGCTGCCACTGGGATCCCTACCAGGTTGTAGCCGACAGCCCAGAGGAGATTTTGCTGGATCTTGCGGAAGGTGGCGCGGCTGAGGCGGATAGCTTCCACCACATCCCAGAGGCGGTTGCGCATCAGAATGATATCGGCGGTCTCAAGGGCGGCATCGGTAGCGGAATGCAGGGCAATGCCCACATCGGCTTGGGCCAAAGCCGGAGCGTCGTTGATGCCATCGCCCACCATGGCCACCCTCTGACCCTGGGCCTGCAGATCTCGGATGACTTGAGCTTTGTCTGCCGGGTGAACCTCGGCGATAACGCGGAGACCTGGCACTTGCAGAGCCTCAGCCACCTGGTGGGCCACCTCCGCCCGATCGCCGGTTAGCAAAACCACCTGCAGGCCCATTTTCCGGAGCTGTTGCAGCGTTGCCTGCGCATCAGGCCGCAAGGGATCCTGTGCTGCCAGCAGCCCCACCAAGGATCCCTCTACAGCCACGCCCACCACTGTTTTGCCGGCTGCCAATAGCGCCTCGGCCTGGGCCTGGGTCTCTGGGGAAATTGGGATCCCCAAAGCAGCCAGCCCATCCAGGGATCCCAACACCACTTCCTGCCCTTCCACTTGGGCGGCGACTCCTATCCCCGGTTGGGTTTGAAACTCGCCGGCGGAGAGCAACGGCAAACCCTGGGTGCGGGCGGCTTGCAAAATGGCTTGCGCCAGAGGGTGGCGAGTGCCGCTTTCCACTGTGGCCGCCAGTTGGAGTAGGCGATTGGGATCCAGGGAGGGGTCAAGGCTGAGACAGTCCGTCAGGTGGGGATCCCCTTGGGTGAGGGTGCCGGTTTTGTCGAAGACCACCGTTTGCAAGCGATGGGCTTTCTCCAGAACATCTCCCCCTCGGATGAGCAAACCCCGCTCGGCTCCCAAGCCAGTACCCACCAGGATGGCCATCGGCGTAGCCAATCCCAAAGCACAGGGGCAGGCCACCACCAAAACGGCAATGGCCATCTTGAGGCTGCTGAGCAGAGGTGTGGGGTGAGGGGGATGGTCGCTCAGATGCAGATGGGAGTGCAGGCTGAACCCCGCCAGGACGAAGTGCTCCGCACCGCCGCTCCCCCAGAGTGGGATCCCAATCCAGTACCAGAACCCAAAGGTGAGAATGGCCAGCGTGACCACCCCATAGGTGAAGTAGCCCGCCACCTGGTCGGCTATCCCTTGGATGGGGGCCTTGCGAGCTTGGGCCTCTTCCACCAGGCGGATGATCTGGGCCAAGGTGGTGTCTTTCCCGGTGCGCGTCGCCCGGCACAGCAGCAACCCCGATTGGTTCAGCGTTCCCGCCACCACGGGATCCCCCGCTTGTTTCAGCACCGGCAAGGGTTCCCCTGTCAGCATCCCCTCGTTGACCGTGGCCTGGCCGGCAATGACTTCTCCATCCACCGGGATCTGTTCGCCGGCCCGCACTTGGAGCCAATCCCCCACTCGCACCTGTTCGACAGGGCACCATTCTCCGGTTTGGGATCCCAGATCCAGGTTCCCCTCTGGGCTGGAAGCCAGAGATCCCGCCTTCTCTGCAGGCTGAACCCGCCGAGCCAAACTGGGACACAAGCTCACCAGCGATTGCAGGCTGCTGGCCGCCCGCAGGCGGCTGTGCTGTTCCAAGGCCCGTCCCAACAGGATGAAGCTGAGCATCATGACGGGCTCGTCGAAAAAGCACTCCCAGCCCACCTGAGGGGCCAACAACCCCGCCAGACTGGCCAGGTAGGCCGATCCGGATCCCAAGGTAACCAAGGTGTTCATGTTGGGGGCCAGCCGCCGCGCCCCTCTCCAACCATCCAGGACAATGCCGCGAGCTGGGCCGACAAAAGTCAAGGTCGCCAAGCCCCAGTGCAGCCAGACATCATTAAGGAGGGGCAAGCCCAGACGGGCGAAGAGATTCAAGTGTCCGGCGGCAGAAATCAGCAGCAGAAAAGCAGCAGTGAGCGCTTGGCGAATGTGGTGTCGGGTCTGCTGTCGCTGCCGAGAGAGGGGATCCGCAGGCACATCCAAGGCTTCTTCCCACCCACCGGGAGGGGAAGAGGGATCTTGAGAGTGCTCCGCACCGCTGACGCGAACGGAACTCCCGCCGGAGAGGGCCTCACCCTCTGAACTGTAGCGGCTGGGAAACCCTGCCTCTGTCAAAATCTGGGCCAGGTGCTGCGGGTCGGGCCGGATCCCAGGGGCAAACTCCACAAGGGCCGACTCGGTAACCAGGTTAACGCTGGCCTTAACCACCCCCGGCTGTCTCAGCAGGGCCTGCTCAACGGTGCGAACGCAGCCGGCACAACTCATGCCCCCCACGTGGAGAATCAGGGATCCCGCCTGAGAAGGCGCTGTGGGCCCATTCTGGTCAGCCGGATCCCTTGGCCTGTCTGCTTTATGGGTCAAAGTGCTCCGCACTGCTGACGCGAATGCATCTGGGATGGCCATCTTTGTTCTCCCGTGGTTAACAGCCCCCTCGCCCTACTGGCCAGTTATGTAGCGGTAGGACAGGGCTCTACATCCCATTTTTTGCCAAACTCAATTGTAGGACTGGGATCCCGGCGACAAAGTGCTCCCCACCGCTAACGCAAACGGCAAGGGAACAGAAAGCAACAACTAGGCAGCGCGGGCAGGCGGGGACATAAAGCTGGGGGGAATGGACTCGGGAACATACCTTTGCAAAATATCCTCGATGGTCTGCATCGCTTCCGCATCCAACGACCAGCCCCAAAGGCCGGATATTGCCTCCAGATGATAGGGCTTGCGTGCCCCCCACAGCGCCACACTCACCCCCGGTTGATCCAGCAGCCAGCGCACCGCCAACTGGGCCAAGGTCTTGCCATAGCGATCCTGAGCAAACCGGCTCAATGCCTCTGCCGCTTTTAGGTACTGGGAGTAGCGCGGTTCAACAAACTTGGGATCGATCCCGGCTCGCATATCCCCTGAAGGGAAGGTGGTTTGTGGCGTCATCCGTCCGCTCAGCAGACCTCGGCAGAGGGGGCTGTACACCAAGGTGTGAATGCCGTGCTGATACATTTACGCTGAACACTGCTGAACATCACTGTTCAACTATGCAGCGATAGCATTCTGTTTGTTTCCAACCAGAATGGCGGTATCCCG
>NZ_JBSSCC010000036.1:0-27597 GCF_054059455.1 Thermostichus sp. MS-CIW-23
GGTCGGGATGCGGGTGGGTGAACCACCCGTGTCAGCCCGGATGGCCTGTGGATCGAACTGCACGGGCGGTCGGAAGCAGGAACCCGCCGAGACGATTGCGCAAGGAGCCATCCATGCGTAGCGTGGTAGGAATCTCCGGCCTTCAGGCCGGGGAGGATGTCAAACGAACGACACTTGCTTTCTGAGCCACTAACCTTGTAGAAAGACAAGGGCGAAAGGGCGGCTTTGATGCGGCGGCGCATTCTACAGCTTTGCATCCTCGGCTGGACGATGCTCCTCGTCCTGGCAGTGGGGGGCAGGGGATCCCTGCTGGTTCCCCACTTTTTTGGCATTGAAGCCCTGCAAGCCCAGGCTCAAACTCAAGCCGGAGAACTGCCGCAGCCGATGCGGCTCAAACTCCCCCCCGGCCTGGATCGCTACGCCTACGACAAGGCGGTGGGAGACTACTTTGAGGAAATCGAGCCGCTTTTGCCAGGTGGAGCCTATGCCCAGTGGGCTTTCTATCCCGTCCCTATCTACATCCAAGGGGATCACCCCCAGTGGAAGGCCTCCGTGGAGCAAGCGGTGAAGGAGTGGTCGGCCTACATCCCGCTCAAGGTGGTGGCCAAAGAGGAGGAGGCTTTCTACGGGATGAGCATTTACCGCGTTCCCCCCATCGGCGGCGGGGTGGCAGGGGCGGCCCGGCCTGAGTTTTTCTTCGCCTCGGATGGCTCTTTACAACAGCGGGTGCGCATCGTCATTGTAGAAGGACAGGGGTTGGCCGAAATAACGGCGGTGGCCCGGCACGAGATCGGGCATGGGCTGGGGCTGTGGGGCCATAGCCCGAACCTGCGGGATCTGATGTATGGCGGACACCATGCGGCGGCTACCGGCAATCGGCGGGTGTTGCGGGTGCCCAACATTACCAAGCGGGATCTCAACACCCTCAAGCGCGTCTACGAGCAGCCCACCCTCAGCGGGCAGGTCTTTCCAGAGAGCTATCGCCGCCTGTTTGGCCAGCTTCTGCAGGAAAAGCCGCTGCCCGAGAGAGCTCTTGGATTGCCGCTAGCTAGAGCTGCAGGAGTTGCGACACCCCCTTGAGCGCCATAGCTAGGAGAAAAAAGAGCAACTGGGTGGCAACAATGCTGGGGCCGGAGGGCAGGTTGAAGGTTGCCGAGGCGATCATCCCCAGCACCGCGCTCAGTCCCCCAATACCTATGGCCAGCAGCACATAGGTTGTAAAGCGGGATCCCAAAAGCCTTGCCGTCGAGGCTGGGATGACCACAAAAGCGCTCACCAGCAACACCCCCACCGAGCGAATCGCCAGGGCCACCACCACAGCCAGCAACACCACAAAGGCCAGCTTCTGCCAGCCCACCTGAACCCCCCGCGCCCGCGCCAGCGGCTCATCCAGGGTCAGCAACATTTGGGAGGGCAAAGTCAATCCCACATAGGCCGAGCTGATCAGCAAGAGGATCCCGCTCGTCCACAGGGCTGCTGGGCTGATCCCCAAAATCTCCCCAAACAACAACTGGTTGAGGTTGCCCCGATAGCCGGGCAGCAAGCTGAGGGCGATAACGGCCAGCGCCAAAGAGGAAGAGTAGATGATGTTCAGCACCGCATCCGCCGACAGTTGGGTGCGCTCCAGGACAAAGGTGACGCCCAAAGCAAACCCCACCCCAAACACCATCAGCACCACGGTGGGATTCAGCCCCAGCAGCACTCCCAAAACAATCCCCAGCAGAGCCGAATGCCCCAGGGCATCGCTAAAAAACGACAGTTGCCGCAGAATAACAAAACTGCCCAGCAGCCCACCTGTCATGCCGGTGAGGATCCCGCCCAGCATGGCCCGCTGCATAAAGGGCAACTGCAACAGCTCCACTACCCGCACCCAGCCCTCCAACATCGCCTTCCCCTCAGTGACGGTGGATGTAGCGGACGAAATGGTGCTCCGCACCGCTGTCGCGAACAGGCCCATAAACCCGGCTCAGCACTTCTGGTGCCAAAGCCACCTGGGGGGATCCCTGGCAGATGAGGGATTGGTTGAGGCACAGCACGCGGTCGCAATAGCAAGACACCATTTCCAGATCATGGGAGATCTGCAAAATGGCCCAGCCCAGAGATTGGCGCAGCTCTTCCAAGAGCCGGTAAAACTCCCCCTCGCTGAGCCTATCTAAGCCTGCCGGTGCCTCGTCGAGGATAAGCAGCCGCCGCGGCCAAGCCAAGCAATAGGCCAACAGCACCCGTTTCAGCTCCCCGCCGCTGAGCTGGCCCAAAGCCTTGGAGGACAGGTGGGATGCGCCGACCCGTTCCAACGCCTCTTTCACCGCCTGCCGCCGAGCAGAGCGCTGCTGCCAAGGCCAACAGGGTTGCAATGCCCCCCAACCCAAAGCCACAAACTCCTCCACCACCATGGGAAGCCCAGGATTGAACTGAAAACGTTGGGGCACGTAAGCCACCTGCTGCCGCACCGAGGGGGGCAAGTAACCGGACAGGCACACCGGCTCTCCCAGAATCCAAACCGAGCCGCACTGCCGCGGCAGGATCCCCAAGATGGCCTGCACCAAGGTACTTTTGCCAGCGCCATTGGGGCCAACAACCGCCGTATGGGATCCCGCCCTCAGCTCAAACGACACATTTTGCACCGCCAACTGGGATCCCCGATAGACCGTCAGCCCCTCGACGCGCAGGACAACCTCGCCGGTCACCGCCCCCTCGCCAGTAGTTGTTCCAGCGAACCTTGCCCAAGCCAGGGCAGCTCCAGCGGCACAAAGGCCGTCTCCTTCTCAAAGGCCGAGATCAGATTATCCACGTTCTGCCGCAGGATGGTCAGGTAATATTCCGGCTCGATCCCCTCAGGGCCAGCGGTTTCGATGGGATCGAAAACGCGAACTTGGATCCCTAGGTCTCTGGCCAAAACCTCAAAGGGGTTGTTACTCCCCAGCTGCGGTTCCACCAGGATCGTCTTTAGGCCGGATGCCCGCACCGTCTCCATCACCCGCCGCACATCTTCGGGGGAGGGGCTGGCTTCAGGGATCTCCACCAAGAACTCGGCTTTGAGGTTGTAGCGCTCGGCAAAATAGGGGGCAAAGTCGTGGAAGACCACAAAGCTTCTTCCGGCAAAGGGGGCTAGCCGAGCGGCAATCTCCTCATCCAAAGCCTTGAGCTTCTCGATAAAAGCAGCCGCATTGGCCCGGTAGATCTCCGCCCCTGCCGGATCCGCAGCGATTAAGCCGTCGCGGATGTTTTCCACCTGCTGAATAGCCCGCCTGGGATCCAGCCAAATGTGGGGGTTGAACTTGCCGTGGCTGTGCCCATGAGAGTGGCCATGGCCATGCCCGTGAGAATGGCCGTGACTGTGTCCATGAGAGTGTCCATGGCCGTGACCGTGGGAGTGCCCATGCTCTGGCTCCTCAGCCCGCAAAGTCGGGATCCCTTCGCTGCTGTCGATGGTCAGCAATTGGGGATTTGCGGCATTGGCGATCAACCCCTCCAGGAAAGTTTCCATTCCCAGCCCATTGATTACCAACACATCCGCCTGAGCCAGCAAACGAACCTCCTCAGGTCGAGCCTGAAAGTCGTGGGGCCCCATCTGAGGGGGAAGGAGTGGCGTGACTTCTGCCCGATCCCCGGCCACAGCACGGGTAAATTGCGTTATCGGCAAAATCGTGGTCACCACCTTTGGGGGGCTGGATCCCTGCTGGGCCCGGGACTCTTCTTGGCGCATCTGCAGGCTTCCCAGGATCCCGACCGAGAGGGCGGCCAGCAGCGAGACCAGCGATCGCACCGGTCGAGCCGAACGGATAGAGTTAGCTTGATCAGTCATGAGCCTGAATACCTCACAAGACAACAGAGACAGCAGAGCTGGAAGCAACTGACTTCCCAAAAGCCAAGGCCCTCTGCCGCAGCATCGAAAACATGCTCACCAGACCGTTGCTCCTGGAAGGGCTAAGGCTGAAATTGAGGCCCATCTCCCGCACAAACTCTGGGGAAACCCCCAAAATCTCTTCCGGCGCTAGGCCACTTAGCCCCTCCACCACAATGGCCACCAAACCCTTGACCAACTGAGCATCGGCATCCCCTTGGATGTAGACCTTGCCCTCCCTAAACTCGGTGGCCAGCCACACCTGCGAAGCGCAACCTCTGACTAGGTTCTCCTCCTTCCTCTCCGCTTCGGGAAAGGGTGGCAGGCGCTTGGCATAGGCTAGGAGAAGCTCATACTTCTGCCGCGAGGTCTTGGCCTTCTGGAAGCGATTGACAATTTGCTGCAGAGCTGCGGGCATCCCTCAGCTTGTCTAGAGTGAGAATGATAATCAAACTCATCATAACACCCCCACTCAGCGAGGGCGCAGGGGCACCTGCAAACTTTTGGGACTGTCGTTACCGAAGCGAGCGATAGCCGCCACTTACTCCCCGTGGTGAGAGGACCAGTTGCCAAAGTTGGCTGGCCCGGGCCTTGAAGCTACCGGCACTCATCAGGAGATAGAGCCGCCACATGCGGCGAAAGCGCTCATCGTAGCGGTCGGCTAATTTTGGCCATGCCTGCTCGAAATTGGCGTGCCAGGCTTTTAGGGTGGCCACGTAATTGATCCCAAAATTGTGCCAGTCTTCCAGCACAAATAAGCCCTCAAAGGCTGCAGTAATCAGATGAGGCGAGGGCAGCATCGAGTTGGGGAAAATGTAGCGCTCAATCCAGGGATCCCGCCCCTGGTAGGCCACGTTGCTGCCGATGGTGTGCAGAAGAAACAAGCCATTGTCGTTCAACAAGCGGCGGGCTACCTGCATAAACGTTCGGTAGTTTCGGTAGCCAACATGTTCAAACATGCCGACAGAAAGGATGCGATCAAACTTTCCCTGGGTCTGGCGATAGTCTTCTAACCGAATCTCGACCGGCAGGCCGCGGCAGCGTTCGCTGGCCAGTTTGGCTTGCTCTTTGGAAACAGTAATCCCCACAACCTGCACCCCGTAGCGTTCGGCCAGGTACTGGGCTGTGCCGCCCCAGCCACAGCCGATGTCGAGCACCCGCATGCCGGGTTGGAGTTCCAGCTTGCGGGCAATGAGGTCAAGCTTAGCTTCTTGGGCTTCATCCAGAGTTTGCGCGCCCCCATCCCAATAGGCACAGCTGTAGATCATGCGGCGATCCAGCATGTCCTCATAGAGATCGTTGCCAATGTCGTAGTGGCGCTGGCCAATGACGAATGCCCCCTTGCCCCGCTGGCGGTTGATAAGGCAACTGTCCAACCCAAGCAAGGGCTGAGTTAGCCAACCCACCTGCTGCGGTGCCTGGGCAGTTAGGAGACGACAAACTAACTCATCAATGGCCTCGCAATCCCACCAGCCCTCCATGTAGGCCTCGCCAAAGCCCAGGGATCCATAGAGCAGGCAGCGCAGATATAGCCGCTCGTCGTGAACTTGAATATCCCAAGGTTGCGAGCCATTGAGGGTTATACCGGCAGCATCCAGAACTCGAAGCGCATACTGACGCGCCAGCCAGCGCAAGCTGTTGAGTCCTTTCCCCATCCCTAGGGATCCCTCACTGCAGGGAAACTGACTCAACAAATACACCCCAAGGTGGCAAGGGATCCAACAAGTTGTTTCCAATTTCTAGGGATCCCCCCGAAGGGGGAACCCCGATCCCGGCGACCTCCCCGACCCGCTGCCCCCGGTTTCCAATTTCTAGGGATCCCCCCGAAGGGGGAACGTGGACTATCTGGAGTGGTTCACCGTTAACCGGATCCTCGATAGTTTCCAATTTCTAGGGATCCCCCCGAAGGGGGAACAACTCGGTAGCAGTATCAAACCGTCCTCTGCCATGCAGTTTCCAATTTCTAGGGATCCCCCCGAAGGGGGAACTCCAAGGAGCGGGTTGCACGGGCGAAAGCCTGGGGGAGTTTCCAATTTCTAGGGATCCCCCCGAAGGGGGAACCTACAGTAGGCTGGAGTTCACTTACCCCAGCGCTGTTTGTTTCCAATTTCTAGGGATCCCCCCGAAGGGGGAACGCCCTATTTGCGTCGGCTGGTGTGAGGCTGATCAGTCAGGTTTCCAATTTCTAGGGATCCCCCCGAAGGGGGAACAAAGGAGTCCAAAATGCATAAGCGCAAGTACATCTGGACTCCGGTTTCCAATTTCTAGGGATCCCCCCGAAGGGGGAACATCATGACTGCTACGTTCTCTAAGGAACAACTGGTGTTTCCAATTTCTAGGGATCCCCCCGAAGGGGGAACTCCCAACGGGGGCGTTGGATCCGGCTAACTCGCCGGTGGTTTCCAATTTCTAGGGATCCCCCCGAAGGGGGAACAAGGAGTTCGCTTAACTTACAACGACCTGGCCGAGTGTTTCCAATTTCTAGGGATCCCCCCGAAGGGGGAACTTGGTACGATTACTTCACCCGGCTTCAGGTCTTTGGTTTCCAATTTCTAGGGATCCCCCCGAAGGGGGAACATTTTCATAGAACCTCCGATTCGGGCAGTGAACACAACGTTTCCAATTTCTAGGGATCCCCCCGAAGGGGGAACGGGAAGAAGGGGCACCTTCTAACTGAGAAGAAGATAGTTTCCAATTTCTAGGGATCCCCCCGAAGGGGGAACTCCCAGTACTGGGATGTTCAAAGAATGGCCCAGAAGTTTCCAATTTCTAGGGATCCCCCCGAAGGGGGAACTTGGCCAAACAATGGCTTGCCGAAGGCTGCGAGCCATACAGCTATGTTTCCAATTTCTAGGGATCCCCCCGAAGGGGGAACACGTATATGTTCCCCACCTGAATCGCGTTCAAAGAACAGTTTCCAATTTCTAGGGATCCCCCCGAAGGGGGAACCGAAATCCCAGAAATCGAAGTGATCGTTTGGGGTCGCGGGTAGTTTCCAATTTCTAGGGATCCCCCCGAAGGGGGAACCAGGGTGACTAAGCATAGCAACCCGCTCAGATCTGCTCTGCATGTTTCCAATTTCTAGGGATCCCCCCGAAGGGGGAACAGTAGACGTGTTCGATCCCTTCTTTGTCCCGAATGCGGTTTCCAATTTCTAGGGATCCCCCCGAAGGGGGAACAGCGGGAGCAAAAAATGAGAGAAGCCGAAGCTCTCCAAGCGTTTCCAATTTCTAGGGATCCCCCCGAAGGGGGAACTAAACGTCCAAAAGGACAAAGCTTCCCAAACCCTCCGTGTTTCCAATTTCTAGGGATCCCCCCGAAGGGGGAACCAAGACTGCATGCACCCAGCTACGTGGGAACCGGAGTGTTTCCAATTTCTAGGGATCCCCCCGAAGGGGGAACCTGCCCCAAAGGGCTTAACCAACCGACCGACACTCGCAGCTAGTTTCCAATTTCTAGGGATCCCCCCGAAGGGGGAACAATGAGGGATCCAAGGCCACGGATCCCACAAAACTGGTTTCCAATTTCTAGGGATCCCCCCGAAGGGGGAACTAACAATAGGGTTGGCATACGTACCTGTTAGGTCTCGTTTCCAATTTCTAGGGATCCCCCCGAAGGGGGAACTGGGAAAAACTTTTTGCAACCCCAGAGGTTAACACATAGTTTCCAATTTCTAGGGATCCCCCCGAAGGGGGAACTAACGAGATTCTCTATGCCTTAGGTATCCGTAAATAAGTTTCCAATTTCTAGGGATCCCCCCGAAGGGGGAACTTGAGAACACACCCAAAGGGCGGAAATTTATCTTTAAAGTTTCCAATTTCTAGGGATCCCCCCGAAGGGGGAACTTGGGTAGATTGCGGCGACTTTTCCTACCAGCAATTCATGGTGTTTCCAATTTCTAGGGATCCCCCCGAAGGGGGAACGCTGCCCTAGTGGCAGCCTCCACTTATTTATTCGTGTTTCCAATTTCTAGGGATCCCCCCGAAGGGGGAACAATATGTCTCGTAATAAAGTACAACTAAACTCTGACCAAGTTTCCAATTTCTAGGGATCCCCCCGAAGGGGGAACTGCGATTCCGCATCGCAACAAGTGGTTGACCATTGAGGAGGTTTCCAATTTCTAGGGATCCCCCCGAAGGGGGAACTTCATAGGGAATAAACAACACCCAGGAGATAATCCTGTTTCCAATTTCTAGGGATCCCCCCGAAGGGGGAACTGTTTCCCTGCCTAAGGAGGTACATATGGGCTTCGAGTTTCCAATTTCTAGGGATCCCCCCGAAGGGGGAACATCCCACTCCGATAGGGAACACATGTCGATATAGCTTTGCAGTTTCCAATTTCTAGGGATCCCCCCGAAGGGGGAACTTGCAGTCTGTTACTACGCAGACTGGATTGACTATCGTTTCCAATTTCTAGGGATCCCCCCGAAGGGGGAACAGCCCGGTTATATACCTATGCGTATGACCGATCCGATGTTTCCAATTTCTAGGGATCCCCCCGAAGGGGGAACATGGCAAGTTTCCACAAAGGAGATGCTCTACGCTTCCTGTTTCCAATTTCTAGGGATCCCCCCGAAGGGGGAACATTTCGATATGCCGGAGATCCACCCAGCGTGCATATCGTTTCCAATTTCTAGGGATCCCCCCGAAGGGGGAACAAACAACACCCAGGATTATCTCCTGGGTGCTGAGTTGGGGTTTCCAATTTCTAGGGATCCCCCCGAAGGGGGAACTCGGTAAGGCGATTTCGCCCCGCGCAAGATTGGGGCTCGGGTTTCCAATTTCTAGGGATCCCCCCGAAGGGGGAACGATGAACTCACCAAAGCCCTCATTTAGGCTTTCCTTACTGTTTCCAATTTCTAGGGATCCCCCCGAAGGGGGAACGTACGCTTCTATATTCCAGTCTAACCTCCCCCACTCAGGTTTCCAATTTCTAGGGATCCCCCCGAAGGGGGAACCCCCTGCATCGTGAATTTGTTTGGCCAGAGCACGAGCACGCTGTTTCCAATTTCTAGGGATCCCCCCGAAGGGGGAACTTCAAAAAATGGCTGTTATGGCTGTTTGGGGAAGGGGCGGAGTTTCCAATTTCTAGGGATCCCCCCGAAGGGGGAACTAATAAGTATTCGCCGTAGTTGGTGAAGTTAAATTGGAGGTTTCCAATTTCTAGGGATCCCCCCGAAGGGGGAACTTCGGGTTAAACGAGATACGGGTATACATTTACAACGTTTCCAATTTCTAGGGATCCCCCCGAAGGGGGAACGTGAACTTCGCTCTGAATGGGGTGAAGGTTGAGGAGTTTCCAATTTCTAGGGATCCCCCCGAAGGGGGAACGGGATTTCGTTACGTCTACGGCAGTCGGCGCCTCTATTTGCGTTTCCAATTTCTAGGGATCCCCCCGAAGGGGGAACAAGAATTCCTTAGTGAATGTACAGTAGATGAAGCGGATCGTTTCCAATTTCTAGGGATCCCCCCGAAGGGGGAACCCGTCTTGGAAGATCACCCAGTTTCCTCTGTAGAAGAAAGTTTCCAATTTCTAGGGATCCCCCCGAAGGGGGAACTAAATTGTTGAAGATGAAGATAGTTTCACCATCCACGTTTCCAATTTCTAGGGATCCCCCCGAAGGGGGAACGCATTACTCGATGGTTCATAATTGTAATACAAGCCAGGTTTCCAATTTCTAGGGATCCCCCCGAAGGGGGAACACTCGGTGGTCTTAGCCCCGAGGTGGCAGCGATGGTGCCCGTTTCCAATTTCTAGGGATCCCCCCGAAGGGGGAACTACTGCAAACCGTGAGACCCAACGGGAAACGGCTTGTAGTTTCCAATTTCTAGGGATCCCCCCGAAGGGGGAACCACATCGTACCCGTCGGTGACTCCGGTTACCCGGAAGTTTCCAATTTCTAGGGATCCCCCCGAAGGGGGAACATAAAATATAGTATTTGCTTTTGCAGATTCTGGTCGATAAGTTTCCAATTTCTAGGGATCCCCCCGAAGGGGGAACCCGGTGGCGGTTCTGTCCGTGAGCGTTGCAGAGCTAGTTTCCAATTTCTAGGGATCCCCCCGAAGGGGGAACGCGTTAGCAGGGCTAACGTGGGCTTTATAAATATTCATCTGTTTCCAATTTCTAGGGATCCCCCCGAAGGGGGAACCTCCGCGGTTAGCCAGGCACGAGCAGCTTGGAGTCTCTTACGAAAGTTTCCAATTTCTAGGGATCCCCCCGAAGGGGGAACTACTGGAGGAGAAGGAGGGTGATACCATAACTCAATACCAGTGTTTCCAATTTCTAGGGATCCCCCCGAAGGGGGAACACGACCGTCTGCACCAAGGAGTGTGATCATTTTGCACGTTTCCAATTTCTAGGGATCCCCCCGAAGGGGGAACTTTACCATAGTAATTATCCACTTTACCTTAGGATCTGCGTTTCCAATTTCTAGGGATCCCCCCGAAGGGGGAACAGGGTATTTGTTTGAGTAAGTGTAACACCAATCTTCAAACGTTTCCAATTTCTAGGGATCCCCCCGAAGGGGGAACAAATTTAAGTCAAGTATAGACTTAACTCGAAAAAATAGTTTCCAATTTCTAGGGATCCCCCCGAAGGGGGAACATTTGAAGAGTATACACAGAGGAACGGCTACCCCAGAGTGTATGTTTCCAATTTCTAGGGATCCCCCCGAAGGGGGAACGTTAACGAGATGCACTGTGTGCAGCTCGATAACAATGTTTCCAATTTCTAGGGATCCCCCCGAAGGGGGAACTAGGGGCATGGATTTTGCCATGAGCCTGCTGTGCCATGCCGAGTTTCCAATTTCTAGGGATCCCCCCGAAGGGGGAACAATCTTTCGCCTCGAACCTGAAACAGCCACTGCTGCATGTTTCCAATTTCTAGGGATCCCCCCGAAGGGGGAACTTGACCTTGGCTACCGTCTCCTTATAGATCTCTGCTGTTTCCAATTTCTAGGGATCCCCCCGAAGGGGGAACTCGATCCGACCGGCAGAGCCTCCTCTAGCTTACGTTTCAAGTCGGTTTCCAATTTCTAGGGATCCCCCCGAAGGGGGAACAAAGGCAGCCTTTTTTATTTTTAGAATCGGCAGGTTTAGTTGTTTCCAATTTCTAGGGATCCCCCCGAAGGGGGAACTGTTCTTTATCATCCCGAAAGGGAGGTGCAAGATGGAAAGTTTGTTTCCAATTTCTAGGGATCCCCCCGAAGGGGGAACAGGGGGTGGTGTTTGACTAGACGGTTACACTAAATCGTTTCCAATTTCTAGGGATCCCCCCGAAGGGGGAACACTTGTTGGACATTTCGGCCAAAGTCGGCGCTTTCCCCGTTTCCAATTTCTAGGGATCCCCCCGAAGGGGGAACTGCCCCCCGTGGGAAGGCCAATCTCATTCTCTTCCAGTTTCCAATTTCTAGGGATCCCCCCGAAGGGGGAACATCGATGACTAGTTAGTTCCTCAAAGGCTGCCATTAAGGCGTTTCCAATTTCTAGGGATCCCCCCGAAGGGGGAACATTAAACACTATTCTTGCTACATTATCAGACTACGTACAGTTTCCAATTTCTAGGGATCCCCCCGAAGGGGGAACTCCACCCCTATTAAACCCAAGCAGGGCAAGGAATGCAAGACCCATTTGCGAGGGATCCGGAAAAAAGTCGGCAAAAAGAGTTTTGGCGAGGGGGTTTTGGAGCCGGAAAGCCTTGTGGCGCAAGGCGTCGAGGGATCGAACGAAAGAATCGGCCTTTGCGGCTTTTGGCGGATCGCTCGCGGAGGCGTTGATACCGTTTTGGTGTTCTTTTGGAAACATCGAGATCCAGACAAGGGCAGTAGGGCCCTGAGTCCACTGATGAGCCAACCTCAGCCAATCTAGCCGCGCAGGCGACCGGAGCGCAGGATGCTGATGACGAGCCACAGCCCCAACAGGCTGGCCGCGCCGAAGAGGAGTTCGCTCAGCCCAAAGACCTGGAAGCGCTGCGTCTGAGCCGAGATGATGGCAGCTCCGACGATCAGAGAGCCGACCACAATGCTGTAGGAAAGGCGGTTGGCCGACTGATCCAGGCTGCTGCGGATCCCGTCCAGCTCTTGGATGGTTAAGTTCCAGCGCTGGGTTTCCGAGGTGATGCGGCTGAGCAGCAGCTCCATCTGGCGCGGCGATTGCAGAGAGAGATTTTTCAAATCCAAAGCCGTGCGCAGCAGCGAAGGCAGAGGGGCCTCCCCCAGCAATTGCGCCCGAAACACATCCGCCATCAGGGGGCGAAGCTGTTCCGGCAGGTTGTAGTCGGGGGTGAGCTGGCGGGCGATCCCTTCCAAATTGGCCAGCGCCTTGGCACAGAGGCCCAAATTGCCGGGAATGCGGATCTGGTTGCGCCGGGCCGCCTGCAGGATCTCAGAAAAGAGCTGGCTGAAGTTGAGCTCCGCAATGCTCAGGGCGTAGTACTGGCGCAGCAGACGCTCGTAGTCGCTTTGGAGCTGGGCCAAGCTGACAGTCTGATCCCGCGAGCGGGCCGCGGATCTTTCCGGCAGGGCCAACTCCAGGGTCAATTCGGCACAGCGCTGGGCATCGAGGCTGACAATGGCCAGCATCAGCTCCAGCAGAATCTGCTGCGTACGCGGATCCAGCCGCCCAATCATGCCGCAATCCAGCAGGGCTACGCGACCGGATCCCAAGTAAAAGAGGTTGCCGGGGTGGGGATCGGCGTGGAAATAGCCATCAATGCAGATCTGCTGGAAAAAAGCGCGGGTCAAGAGGCGGGCGATGTTTTCCGGGTCCGCGTCGCTGCGATCCGCCTCCAACAGGGGCCGGCCCTCGATCCACTCCAGCGTCAACACCTTTGGCGTAGTGAGAGGCCAATGGATGCGCGGCACCACCAGTTGGGCCGGATCAAACCAACGCCCCCTTTGCAACTGTTGGCGGAGCTGCTCGGTGTGGCGGGCCTCTTGGGTAAAGTCCAGCTCTGCTTGAATGGCCCGGCAGAACTCATCCGCCAAGGCCACCACATCTGCCAACCTGCCGAACTCCGTTTGCGCCACCAGCTCGGCAATGCCCCGGATTAGCCGCGTATCCCGCTCCACCACCGCCTCCAGACCGGGCCGCTGGATCTTGAGGGCCACCCACTCGCCGCTGACCAGACAAGCCCGATGGACCTGGGCAATGGATCCCGCCGCAACCGATTCCCTGTCCAGGCTGCTGAACACCTGCTCCAACGGCTGCCGCAACTGCTGCCGCAGCAGGATCTCCACCGCATTCCAGGGAACAGGAGGTACGTCGGCCTGCAGAGTGCTGAGGGCCTCGATGTACTCTCGCGGCAACAGGTCCGGACGGGTGCTCAGCAGTTGGCCCAGCTTGACATAGACCGGCCCCAGATCCACCAAAATGTTGCGCAGCACCATCGGCGGGGGCAGTTGGGGTTCCCCAGCCTTGCCAAAAGAGAGCAAGCGGCGCATGTAGTCCCAACCGTGGCGCAAAACCACCTCCAGGATCTCGGCCTGACGCGCCCCACTTTGGGCCAGACGGGCAAACATCGCAGTCTCTCTCCCTGGAAGTCCAATGGCAGAGAAGCCCGATCCCTAGAAAAAGGGGATAGGGGCCACCCTACGGGTTCCATCCCAGCCGGTTTGCAGCCCCTCCCGCAACACCCGCAGCACCTCATCGGTATCGGCATTGGGTTGGGCAAAGGAGAAAACATGCTTGAAGCGCAGTTTGCCCTCCCGATCCACAACGAACTGGGCCGGCAGGGGTGCTCCCAAAGCTTGGCCAACCCCATAGAGGCGGAAGGTTTTGCACTCGGGATCCACCAGCAGCGGGTAAGGCAGCTGCAGGTCGGCTTGAATCTGCTGGCTTTGAACCGGATCGGTGCTGGTGACCATCAGCAGCTCCGCCCCCAAGGCTTGGATCTCGCTGTAGCGGGCTTTCAGCTCTTGGATGTGGGGGTAGCAAAAAGGGCAAAAAAGCTTTTCGGTGAAAATGCGAGTAAAAGCCAGAACCACCGGCTTTTGGCCGCGGTAGTCCGATAGCCGCACGGGATCCCCTTGCACGCGCGGCAGCTCAAAATCGGGGGCAATCTGGCCGATTTCCAGAGAAGTGTTGGCTGGTTGGGGGATGAAGTTGTCGGCAAAGCGACGGTTAAACAGTCCGCTGTTGCTGGTCATTGCAGTTTTTTACGTTTCTTTACTACTTGCCACCAGCCTAACCCAAAGCCTCGGCCACTGCCTTCAGCCGTCGGAGCTGGGCCCGCATATCCTGCTGGGTCGGCCCTGCTGCCAACAGGTAAAACCCTGCCGCCACCCAGGGATTGGGGATGCGGAAGTTGAAGCAATTGACTAGAAGGGTACCCCCCGGCTGGGGATGGCATTCCCAGCGGTCGGTTCCTTCAAAAAATCCCTTAAACTGCCACTGCACCAAGCCTTCTGCCCGCTCTGTAATCACGCAATCCAAGCTGGGGGATACAAACGGCAGGCGAAGGAAAAAGCGGTAGCGGCTGCCCAATTCCGCCAGAGGGGATCCCACCGCCTCACAGCCCAACAGCGGGTTGAGCCAGCGCTTCATCAACTCCAGGTCGGTGAGGCAGCGATCCACCTGGGCCACGCTGGCCGCAATCTGAATCGACTGGGTATAGATGGGCATCCTCAGGGGGAAGTTGGGGGAGCGAGCTTGGCCGCAGAGAGGTCTTCTGCCGTGGCAGAGGGGGATACGGTGCTCAGCAAAATCAAGATATCGCGGTATTCCACCTGATCCGGCCCGCGACGGGGGGATCCCACTTGCACCACCGCCTGTTGGAGAGGCTTTTTGGGGTGGGGGGGAGACTCGAACACCAAGGTGCGGATCCCATTGGCCTGCTCGATGTCCGAGAGGATGTCCCAGCCCCGGCCCCACAGGGTGCGGCGGTAGTAGGCGGCAATGGCCTCCAGAGGCTGAGAGGTCTGCAAGATCAGGGAGGCAAGGCCCCCCTCTCGATCCCGAATCTGTCCCGAAGAGATGATGGAAGCGTTGGGCAACTGCAAGTGAGGGGGAAACTGAGGGGGAAGGGCGCGGGCATCTCCTAGGGAAGCCTCAAAGTGCGTGCCATCTTTGCCGATGTGACGCCGCACGGGATCCTGATCCACTTCTTGAGCAACCGGATCAGGCATCTTGCGGCAGGCCACGAGGGATCCCGCCAACAGCCCCAGGGTTAGCCGAGTAAGAATAGGCAAAGAACTTGGCCCCACTGACGTGAACCGCTCAAGACGGGGATTTTTTCTCATCCGTTGGCCAGGGATCCCTGACTGGTTATAGCGGATCCCGCCTTTGGATACAACCAATCTCCCTTTCTGGGCCAAGTTCCAGAGCAGCCATCATTCGTCGAGCCAGGGCTGACAACTGCACACCAGGTGGCGATCCCCGTAGGCGTTGTCGATGCGGCTGACGCTGGGCCAGAACTTGTGGGCCTTGACCCAAGGGAGCGGGTAGGCGGCCAGCGAGCGAGGATAGGGGCGATCCCAGTGGTCGGCAGCCACCACCTCGGCGGTGTGGGGGGCCAGCTTGAGGGGATTGCGCACCGGATCCATCTCGCCTCGCTCAATGGCGGCAATCTCCTGGCGGATGGCAATCATCGCCTCGCAGAAGCGATCCAGCTCCTCCAGAGATTCGCTCTCGGTGGGCTCCACCATCATTGTCCCCGGCACCGGCCAGGAGATGGTGGGGGCGTGGAAGCCATAGTCCATCAGGCGCTTGGCCACATCTTCCACCTCGATGCCGGCGCTTTTTTTCAGGGGGCGCAAATCCAAAATACACTCGTGGGCCACCCACCCCCCCGGCCCCTTGTAGAGCACCGGGTAGTAGGGATCCAGCCGCTTGGCGATGTAGTTGGCGTTGAGGATGGCCACTTGGCTGGCCAGGGTGAGGCCGGCGGATCCCATAAGGCGAATGTAGGCCCAGGAGATGGGCAAAATGCTGGCACTGCCCCACGGGGCAGCGCTGACGGGGCCGTTACAGCCGGGCAAAACAGGATGGCCGGGCAAATAGGGCACAAGGTGAGGGGCCACGGCAATGGGCCCTACCCCCGGCCCACCTCCCCCATGGGGAATGCAGAAGGTCTTGTGCAGGTTGAGGTGGCAGACATCGGCCCCCAGCTCGGCAGGACGGCAGAGGCCCACCTGAGCGTTGAGGTTGGCCCCATCCATGTACACCTGTCCCCCCGCCTCGTGGATTATCTGGCAAATCTCGCGGATCCCTTCCTCAAACACACCGTGGGTAGAAGGGTAGGTGATCATCAAGGCGGCCAGCCGCTCCCGGTGCTGCTCCACCTTGGCCTGCAAATCCTCAATGTCGATATTGCCGGCTTCATCACAAGCTACGCTCACCACCTGCATCCCCGCCATCACGGCGCTGGCCGGGTTGGTTCCGTGGGCCGAGGTGGGGATCAAGCACACCTGCCGCCGGCTTTCCCCTCTGGCTTGGTGGTAGCGGCGGATAGCCAACAGGCCGGCATATTCCCCCTGAGATCCGGCATTGGGCTGCAGAGAAACTCCGGCAAAGCCGGTGATCTCCGCCAGCATCTTTTCCAACTGGGCAAAAAGGGCTTGATAGCCACGGGCCTGCTCCAGGGGCACAAAAGGATGGAGCTGGGCAAACTCCGGCCAGGTGACCGGCATCATCTCCACCGTGGCGTTCAGCTTCATGGTGCAAGAGCCCAAGGGGATCATGGAATGGGTGAGAGCCAGATCCCGGCTTTGCAGGCGGTGGATATAGCGCAGCAGCTCAGTTTCCGAGTGGTAACGGTTAAAGACCGGATGGGTGAGGTAGGGGGTGGTGCGCAGGAGCTGGGGCGGCAGGCTCTGGCCCAAATCCGGCCCTGGGCTGTCGGGATCCCAAGCTGGCGGTAAGGACTCCGCTCCGCTGACGCGAACGGTTCCGGCAAAGATCTCCCACAGATCCCGCAGATCCTGAGCGGTGGTGGCCTCATCCAAGCTGATCCCCAGCGTCCGGTCATCGATCTGGCGGAGGTTGATCTGCCGCTGAGCAGCGCCGGCCTGGATCGCCTGCACCTGCTCTGGAGAAGCTACCTTGACCCAGAAGGTATCGAAGAAATGCTCGGGCCCCACCTCATAACCCAACTGGCAGATCCCAGTGGCCAAGTGATGGGCCTGGCGGTGGATGCGCTCGGCTATGTGTCGCAAGCCGCGGGGGCCGTGGTAGACGGCATACATAGAAGCCATCACCGCCAAAAGCACCTGGGCAGTGCAGATGTTGCTGGTGGCCTTGTCCCGCCGGATGTGCTGCTCGCGGGTCTGCAACGCCAAGCGCAGGGCCGGCTTGCCTTGAGCATCCTGAGAAATCCCCACCAGCCGTCCTGGCAGCAGCCGCTTGTGGGCCTCGCGGGTGGCGAAGTAAGCTGCATGGGGGCCGCCATAGCCCAAAGGCACGCCGAAGCGCTGGGTGGATCCCACCACGATGTCCGCTCCCCACTCTCCTGGGGGTTGCAATAGGGTTAAGCTGAGCAGGTCGGCAGCCACCGCCACCACCATCCCCTTCTGGTGAGCCTGCTCCACCAACTGCCGGTAGTCCCGGATTTCCCCATAGGTGCTGGGATACTGCAGGAGTAATCCAAAGCCCTTTTCCAGGGAGAGTTCTGTTGGATCGGCTATGCGCACCTGGATTCCCAATGGTTCCGCCCGCGTCTGTACCACGGCAATCGTCTGGGGATGGCAGCCCCGATCCAACCAGAAAACTGGGGATCCCTTGCCTGCCAAGGTGTAGGCAAGAGCCATGGCTTCGGCGGCTGCGGTGGCCTCGTCCAGCAGGGAAGCATTGGCGATCTCCATCCCCGTCAGGTCGATCACCATCGTCTGGAAGTTGAGCAGGGCTTCCAACCGTCCCTGGGCAATCTCAGCTTGGTAGGGGGTGTAGGGGGTGTACCAGGCAGGGTTTTCCAGGATGCTGCGCTGAATCACCGGCGGCGTCAGGGTGTTGGAATAGCCCATGCCCAAAAAGGATCGCCACACCTGGTTCTGGGCAGCCATTGCCTGCAGTTCCGCCAACACCTGCAGCTCAGGGCAAGGGGATCCCAATTGCAAAGGCCGGCTGCTGCGAATGGCCGGCGGCACCGCCTTCTCCACCAGCTCCTGCAGCGAACTCAGCTCCAACACTTGCAACATGTGCCCAATTTGCCGGGCATCCGGCCCAATGTGCCGTCTGAGAAAGAGTTCGGTCTGCCCCAGCAACTCCAGCTCCGGAGAAGGCGTGGGTTGTGGGATCCCTGTGGATGGATCCCGGCTTGGGGGGTCAAGTCGAGTCGAGTGGAGAAGGGCCAAGTCGGACATGGTGCAATCAGCCGCGAAAGGAATGGCAAGAAAGACTGTCTCCTGATCATAGTTGTTAAAAATTGTTTCTGTCGGGATCCAAATCCTGTCTTGGCCCTCGATTCGGGGTGGAGGGGATGAGACACTAGATGGTCGGAGAATGTTAGCAACCTATACAGATGAGCCTTTTGGATTCTGCTTGGAGAAGTGATGCTATGCGTTGGCTGCTGTCCATCTTGGTTCGTGTGGTGTTAGTGCTCTGTCTGTGCTTCGCTCCTTTGGGGATCCCTGTTGTGGCCAGGGCCGCAGAGCTTCCCCCGGTAAAGCACTTGGACACTCCGATTGACGTGAACAACACCATCTTGCGCAACTACCGCCAACTGCCGGGCTTCTATCCCACCCTGGCTCGCATCCTGGTGAAAAATGCCCCCTACAAGAGCCTGGAAGACATGTTGCAGATCTCAGGCCTGACAGAGCAGCAAAAGGCCCTGATCAAAGCCAACGCCGAGAACTTCGTGTTTGGCGAGTATCAGGAAGGGGCTAACCAACTGGAAAACCGCATCAACCAAGGGTACTACGGCTGATCTCGGCAGAGGGGCCATCGGGAGAATCGGCTTTTGTAGGAAAGGGATCCTGTGGCCTACGATAACGTCTGCAAGTACTTGGTGGAATGGTTCCCCGAGTCCTTTGCCCGGTGGCTACTGGGATCCCCGGTTCCCTTGATCCAGCTCCAGCCAACGGAGCTCTCCAGCGAGCCCATTCGCGCGGACTCCCTCATCCTGCTGAGGGCCCAAAACCTGATTTTGCATCTGGAGTTTCAAACCGATCCGGATCCCGACATTCCCTTGCGCATGGCCGACTACTGCCTGCGCCTGTTCCGTCGCTATCCCGACCAGGAGGTGCGGCAGATTGTCATCTACCTGAGAAAAACCCAGTCAGAACGGGTGTACCAGACTTCTTTTCAACGGGGATCCCTTTCTCATCGCTTTGAGGTCTTGCGCCTGTGGGAACAAGATCCGGAGGTGCTATCTCAATATCCAGGACTCCTGCCTTTAGCCGTGTTGGCAGATCCGGAAAACCCGGAGCCGCGACTCCGCCAAGTGGCCAGAGCAATAGCAGAGATAGAGGATCCAAAACTACGGCAAGAGGTGAAAGCGGCCACTGCTGTTTTGGCAGGATTAACATGGACGCCAGAGGAAATTAGCAGGGTACTGGGAGGTCTGGCTGTGCGGGAATCGACCATCTATCAGATGTGGCGAGCAGAAGCCCTCAAAGAAGGGCGAGAGGAGGGCCTGAAACAAGGCCTAGAGCAAGGTCTGCAACAAGGTCTGCAGCAAGGTCTGCAGCAAGAAGCAGCTCGACTGACTCTGAGTCAACTGCGGCGCAAGCTGGGATCTTTGCCGGAAGACCTGTCTGAAACCATCCGCCTCTTACCTACCGAGCAACTGGAGGCTTTGGCGGAAGCGCTGTTGGACTTCCAAACCCTGGCCGATTTGATCCAATGGCTCAGGGAGTCATCATCCAACTAGGGTTTGCCGTCGCGGCCTTTTCCAACCTCACAGGACTCTGTGGGTGAGTTAGGATCCCTGTTACTCAGATGGACTCGATGAAACGGCCACAGGTTTTGATCTGTGGCTACTACGGCTACGGCAATGCCGGCGATGAGGCGTTGTTGCTGGCTCTCTTACGAGAGCTAGAGCAGTTGCCCAGCCCCGTACAGCCGGTGGTGCTCTCCCGTCGCCCTGCCGAAACGGCTGCCACCTATGGGGTGCTGGCCTATCCGCGCTTCAACAGTTTGGCTTTACGGCGCTGTCTCCAGGAGGCCCAGGCTTTCATCTGGGGTGGAGGTGGCCTGCTGCAGGATCGCACCAGTTGGCGCAGCCCTCTCTACTACCTGGGGGTGATGGGCCTAGCCCAGCGATGGGGGCTAAGAACCGTTGCCTGGGCCCAGGGGATCGGGCCGCTGCAGCGGGGGTGGATTCGCGCACTAGCCCGTCGCTCGTTGGCAGGTTGCACGGCCATCAGTGTGCGGGATGAGGTTGCCTCCCAATGGCTGCAAGAGTGGGGGATCCCTCACCAGGTGGCTCCGGATCCCGTCTGGAGTTTGCCGTCCAAAACCTTGCCGGAATGGGAAACGTGGCCTCAGCCCCGCATTGCTGTGGTCTTGCGTCCGCATCCGCAACTGACTGGAGCCTGTCTAGAAGCTTTGAGCCAGGGTTTACAGCGTCTCCAGGCTTCCACGGGGGCATACCTTCTCTTCGTGCCCTTTCAGCTGGCTCCTCCCGGATCCCCTGACCTTGGGCCAGACTACCACTTGGCTCAGCAGCTTCAGCAGCGCCTACCCCACCGTAGCCAAGTGCTGGAAATTCGGGATCCCTGTCTATTGAAAGGAGTCTTTCGGGGTGTCAGGCTGGCGATCACCATGCGCTACCACGGATTGGTGATGGCGGCGGCAGAGGGCTGCGCCTGTTTTGGTCTCAGCTACGATCCCAAGGTGAAAACGCTGCTCCAGGAATTGGGCATGCCTGGCTGGGATCTGCAGGAGATGCCCACCGATCCTGAAGCCTTACACCAAGCTTGGCTGGCCTGCTACTCAGAGGGCCTAGCTCTCAGCCCTGCCCAAGCTGACCTGTGGGCGAGGCAATCGGCTCAGCACGCTCAGTTGTTGAGACAGCACCTGAAGTGGGGTTGATGGGGTTGCCTGGAGAAGTTGCTGCCAGCGAATTCCGGTAGCGGTTCTTCTGGAGAGCCGCTTTACCCCAAAAGTAGGGAGGCACGGTGTCCCCGAACCAAAGCGCTGCGTGCATCCGCTTGAGGAGGCCCCCAATTCATTGAGGGGAGGACGTCACCTGAGAGGGTTTTGGGGGAGAAACTCCCGATCCAGGGGCAGGGGGGCGACAGGTTGGGTGAGGGTAAATTGGCCGCTTTCTATCCATTGCTTGAGGATTTCGGCAATTTGCATGGAGCGGCGCAGGCTGACCAGGGGAGCGGTGCGAACCTTGCGGCCATTGAGGGTGATCTGGCCGGATTTGAGCTGGGCATAGCTCACCAAGCCAAAGGTGGGCCGCACCCGGCGGGGAATGGAAAAGTCGATCACCGGTGCCACCAGTTCTTCATCCCGGATGGCGATGGCCTCCAAATCCGCAGGAGCGAGGATGGGAATGGGGATCCCGACCCCCAACATCAAGCTGGGACCGTAGTTGCGGAAGTAGCAGCCCCTCACCCATTCCGCCTGCATTTGCTTGGCATCTCCAATCAGGGCTAGAGTGGCCGCCGGGCCGATGGGAGTTTGGTTGGGCAATCGCTTTTGCAGCGGAAAGTGTTGGGTGCCCTCCCAGGCGACGTAGCCGATGCCGCCTCCCAAAAAGATGCGGCTGCCGATCCCCACCCGGCGCAACAGGGGATCGTTCAACAAGGGGGATAGCTCTCCCGGGTTGGAATAGACGGCATTGCCCAGATGCGGTTCCAACAGACCCAAGTAGGTGTACAAAGGCCGATCCCCGCCGTTCACGCCGACGATGAAGTTTTGGTAGGCATTGCGGGGATTGAACAGGTAAAACTGGTTGAGCTGATCCCGGGTCAGGGTGGTCTCGTAGTCGGCGCGGGGGTAGCAATCGGTCACTTGGCCGATGGCCCGCAAATGGACGCGCTTGCCCGCCACCAGGTCGGCAATGACATGGCCGCCCCCATAGGCTTGATCCGCTTGCTCGCTGGGTTGGGCTGCCCCCAGGTAAAGATCCACCGCGCCAAATCCGGCATAGGCCGGTACCCCGTTCAGCCAAGCTTGGCGAATCTTGATGGGCGGATCCGTATGGCCCAGGTTCACAATGGCTCCTGAAGACTCCATTGGCTCAAAGGTGCCGGTGGTGATCACATCCACCTGCTCAAAGGCTTCCTGGATCCCCAAGGTGGCCAGCTTGGCTTTGGCTTCCAGGGCCGTCCACACCCGCACCTGGCCTTTGGCAATGCGTTGGTTAATCTGGTCTAGGGTTCTCTCCATGGGATGTGAAGATCGCAATGGTTGGTCGCGTTGGCGGTGTGGAGGAATAAGAGGCGTGAGCATACTTCCTTCTCACTACCCACTGCTCTTTCCTCTCTTAAGGAGGGATCCGCTCCCATCTTGAATTCTCTCGTGAGGCAGCTCTTGGGACTGGCTCAATGAATAGCTTAAATGGACGGGGATCTGGGCCGGTGGGGCTTAAGGGGATCCGGCAGTATGGGCCGCTTTTGCCGGCGTTGGGATTGGTGGGCCTGCTCTACGGCGGGGGGCTGCTGCTGGCTCTGGCCCAGAGTGTGGGCCTCTACGGCCTGGGCGAGAGGGGGTTTACCCTGCAGGGGTATGGGGAGCTGCTGCGGGATGCGGAAGTCGGGGGATCCCTGTTGCTCAGCCTCAGAATCGCTCTGTTGGCAACGGGGTTGGCGCTGGTTTTGGGGCTGGGGCTGGCGCTGCTGTTGCGGGGGGTGGGGGGGTGGGCCATCTGGCTTGGCCAGTTGACGCTGCCGATTCCTCATTTGGTGGGGGTGGCGGGGATGCTGCTGCTGCTGGGACCCAGCGGTTGGCTGGCGCGGCTGGCCTTCCAACTGGGCTGGATTGCCTCGGATCAGGATTTTCCCTTGTGGGTGAACGACCGCGGCTATGTGGGGGTGTTGCTCTATTGGCTTTGGAAGGAGATCCCGTTTGCCGCTCTGGTGGCGCTGACGCTGCTGCGCGGGATGGGATCCGAGCTGGAGCAACAGGCTCGGCTGCTGGGGGCTTCTGCCGCCCAGACGTTTTGGTATGTAACGCTGCCCTTGCTGAGGCCGGGGCTGCTGGCCACCGGGATTCTCATCTTCGGCTTTGTCTTCAGCGCCTTTGAGGTTCCCTTGCTCTTAGGGCCCACCTACCCGCGCACCTTGCCCGTTCTGATCTATCAGCGCTTCACCCACATCAACCTGGAGCAGCGGCAGCAGGCGGTGGCGCTGGGGATCATCCTGCTGGCTGTCTCGGCAGCGGTGGTCAGCCTAATCGGAGGGCTGTTTGCAGCCAGAGTATCCTTTCTGCAGCTGCCGTTTGGCTCAGCGGGACGGAGTCCTTGGAGAAAGCCGTGAAAGGACGCAGATGGATTGGGGGATCCCTGCTCCGCCTTGGGGTGGCCGGAGTGGCCCTCCTTTGGGCTTTGCCCTTTGGGGTGCTGGCCCTTTGGGCCTTCACGCGGGCCTGGTATTTTCCCGATGCCCTGCCCCGGGCATGGAGCATAGCCGGTTGGCAGCAACTGCTGAGCTGGGGATCCCAGTTCCGGGCAGCCTTCGGCCAGAGCTTGCAAATTGCCCTGTTCACCACCCTGCTGGCCCTGGGGGTGGGGATCCCGGCGGGACGAGTTTTGGGCACCCATCCTGCGCCCGCCTGGCTGCGCCTGCTGCTGCTATTGCCCATCATCACCTCTCCTTTGGCCGTATTGATGGGCATCCAAGGGGTGCTGATTCGCCTGCGGCTGGACAGTACCCTGCTGGCGGTGGTTTTGGTGCATCTGATCCCCACCATTCCCTACATGGCTCTGGTGATGGGCAGTGTGTTCGCCCGTTTCGACCGCGGCTACGAGGCGCAGGCCCGCTGTTTGGGGGCGGATCCCTGGCAAGTGTGGTGGCAGGTGACGTTGCCCCTCATTGCCCCTGGGGCAGCCATTGGGGCGGTATTTGCCTTTTTGATCTCTTGGAACGAATTTTTGCTCACCTTCTTTGTCGGCGGTGGGCGGGTTCTCACGCTGCCAATGCTGCTCTACAGCCTTTTGCAAGGGGGAAACAATACCCTGGTGGCTGCAGTGGCCTTCCTGTCGCTGCTGCCGGGGTGGTTGGCCTTGCTGGGGGCCAGCGTCTGTTTGGGGCAGGCCATCGGGCTACCCCCCACAGAGGTTCAAGAGGGGGAGAGCTAATATCCCTTCAGGGCCAGGTTGGGCCGTTGCAGAGCAGCTCCCACCCGTTGAACCTGAGTTTTGAAGCTGCCATCTCGCTCCAACCATATCTGCCTCAGGGCAGGGGGAATTACCTCCAGGCCAAACTGGGGGCTCTTGGGACGAAATTGCACACAGGTTGAGGGACAAGCCAGGTAATCAACCCCCTCCCGCCGGCGGTGCAGGTCTTGGTGAATATGGCCGAATACAACGAGGCGGATGTGGTCGAACTCGTCCAGAACCCCAAACAACCGCTCCGGCTGCTGCAGGGCACTTTGATCCAGCCAGGCAGAATCCACCGAAAAAGGGGGATGGTGCAGGGCCAACAAAACATGGTGTTGGGCAGCTTTGCTCCGCTGCAATTCTTGTTTCAGCCACAGCAGCGTGCGCTCCGTCAGGTAACCGCTGTCTTTGCCGGGCACGAGGGAGTTCAATAAAATAAAACTCCAATTTTCCCGGCTGAAGCTCTTGTCCCCGAATAGCCGCTCGGCGTGGAGCTCTTGGTTCATGTTGTGCAGGCGATCGTGGTTGCCCGCCAACCAGTAAGTATCGATGGGGAGAGCCTGCAAATGGGCTCTCAAACGGGCGTAAGATGCTGCGCTACCATCTTGAGAGAGATCTCCGGTAAGCAGCAGCAGATCCGGCAAGGGATCCAGAGCGGCAATGGCCTTTTGCACCTGCAGGAAAGAGGCTTCCGTGTCCACCCCCAGCAGCCGGTGATGGGGCTTGGCAAACAGATGCAGGTCGCTGATCTGAACCACGTATACGGTCATAGAGCAAGCCCAAGAGGGTGGGATCCCATCTCCGCAGGTTTAAAACACTACCGTTCTAGCACCAGATGGCCCGGCTGGAACCCGTAGGTAGGGTCATTTCGATTCAAGCTAGGACACTGCACCCACACCCAAAACGTTGGTCGCGTCTTCGCGTCAGCGTTGCGGAGCAATAATCCCCAGAACCACAAGGCTTTTCTCAGTAGCCCAGGCGTCTCGCCCCCAACCTAAAATGACCATAACTCAGCCCTAAAGGGCTCAACCTTAACCTACCCAAGTCCGTCAACCCGGTTCAATCCCTTGAGAAAATCCTCTCAGGAAAAGCTTTAGGAAACATTCAGAGATCGGCCCACGTTCCTAAAGGCAGCTTGCACCTGAGGCCAGCGGGATTCCTGGGTAGAGGCTGTCAGCGTGTAGAGGCGATGGTGCCGAACGGTTACCGTCACCACCTCATGACGAAGCTGGGATCCCATATCGGTTTGGTATTCCAGCAGGTAATAGGGGTGCTCCTGCCGCTCAAAGGCTTCGGCAGACAACAGCTTGGCCGAGCGACCGGATCCCTCAGGAGCAATGATCTTCTCCGCCACCAACTGCCCCACCTCATCCGGGCTGCCCAAATCGGCAATCGTCTCCCCCTTGTCAAACGGGGCGATCATCAGGCTGACGTTCTCGGTCTCGTACACCAGGTCGCGCAGGAGTACCACCGGCCCTTTCCCCGGCCCAAGATTGACCGCCACCATGCCGTTGGGGTAGGCAAAAGCAAAGGCTCCGCTGGGATCCCTGTAGGCTCGCAGGTTAGAGCCTGCGGAACAGGCACCGACCACCAAGCTGAGGCAGACACAGAGCAGCAACAGCGCTCTAGACAGCCACGGGCTGGTTGCGTAAGTGGGCCACAGGCCTGATCGGGCAGAATGCGCGCCTCGTGCTGCTGACATTGCTGGGATCCTCTCCTCAGATGGGTTGCCTATTGTTCCTTTATCATCCTAGTACGAGCGCACTCCCTCTAGCCCGTTGACCGTCAATTCCCAACGGAAAACTCCCCCTGCAACTTAGCAGCGGGGTTGCCGACGTGGGTTGAAAAGCGAGGGATCCCCAAGCTTGGAAGCAACTGCCGCTATTGGGGGAGCCGCTTCTCGAAATCCAGATCCGGTAGCGGCAGGTTGGCTTGGGCACCTCCTTGGCCGGTGAGCATTGCCAAGCGGCGGGAGATTTCATCGTCCATGGCCATTTCATCCAGTTGGGCAGCAATCTGCTCGCTGCGATCTTCCGAGAGTTCGCTCATGGCTCGGGATTTGAGCTGGCGAGCCTGGATAGCATTCTTTGCCGCCTCAAATTGGGACTTGGCCGAGTCGATGTTGTAGGAGTTGTTGACGCGGGTCATCTGCTCCAGAGCTTGGTTCACCTCGTTGATGTCTTTGAGGTTGCTCAGCTCGCTTTTGTAAGCGGCCAGTCGTTCTTTCTCGCGGGCCAGCTTTTGCTTGGCGGCATTGACGTAGCGCTCGGCAGTTTCCACATTCTCCTTGAGGGGGCCGAGAATGGCCTCAATTTGCAGCGCTTGGGACATAGCCAGGCGGGCAGCCTCTTGATCGCCTCGTTGGGCGGCCAGGCGAGCCTTGTTCTCCAGGGCCTGGTACTCCCGCACCTTTTGCATGTACTTCTGCTCAGCCCGCTGATAGGCAGCCACTTGGGTGGCAACGGCTTCCGTGAGACGCTGAACCGTCTCCTGCATGGTGCGTAGGGATTCTTCCGCCACCATCACCGCTCCTGTGCCGCCTTTCTCCACCGGGATCCCCCACAGCCAGTTCCAAGTTCCGACGATGACGCTGCCGGCCCGTTGCCCAAAAATGCCGTAGATAATCTTGCGTGCGCCCATGGCCTGACCCTCCTGCTTGTGCGTGCCTCTACTGTATTTAATTTCTCCCCAACTGGAAAGATCTCAGGGATCCGGCAAGTGGACAAATTCAAATCCCCGCTTCTTCAAAGTTGGGATCAACTGCCGCGTTACCTCAACCACTTGGGCTCCTCCTTGTACCCCATCGTGCAGCACGATCAAGGAGCCAGGCCGCACCTGGGCCAGCACCCGCTCCACTACCACCGATACCGGTGGGATCAGCCAATCCTCAGGCACCACGCTCCACATCACCGGACAAAAGCCCCAACGGCGCAAATCCGCAAGCGTCTGCGGCCAAAACAAGCCATTGGGCGGGCGCACAGCCCGATAATCGTCAGGGATCCCGCCACAGGCAGCCACGAGGGTGGTTTGGCTGCGCTTCAGGCTCTGTTGAAGTTCGTCAGGGGCAAGCTGGGTGAAGGAGCGATGCTGCCAGCCGTGAAGGCCAATGCGGTGGCCTTGTTGGCGGATCTGACGGGCCAGGTGGGGCCAGCGCTGCACCCGTTCTCCCAACACAAAAAACGTGGCCGGCACCTGAAAATCCATCAAAACCTGCAGCAAAGCCGGAGTGTACTCGGGGTGAGGGCCATCGTCAAACGTCAGGGCCACCCGCTGGGTGTGGGGATCTGCCGGCAACTCCCACAGGCCGTCGGGAAAGAGGGTCTTGAGGCCCCAGTGCAGGGGTGGGTAGAGAGATGGGGGCAGGATTTGCTGAGAAGAGAAGAGCATTGTGGTGGGCTGTATTTTGTCCAGAACCAGAGGCCAATGCTTTGGGTGATCAACTGGGTAACAAATTTAGGTACAGCCTTTTAATTTAAAATAGGGTACAGGTATTCAAGAGGAAGGAGAGAAAGGAATGCCGACTCATTCTTTGGATTTGCGGCAAAGAGTT
>NZ_JBSSCC010000037.1:0-27026 GCF_054059455.1 Thermostichus sp. MS-CIW-23
GTTCTCGTTTTGACAAATTGGCCAGGAACTTCTTGAGTTTTCTCTATCTCGTCAGTGCTCTCTTTTGGCTCAAATGAAAGATCAACACAACCTAAAACCAAACCGAAAATGGAAGAAGTTTACTTACCAGAGGAGACCCTTTGCGCTTGGTTGTGGGAAGACCTGGGGCACGGCGACCTCACCACAGAGCTGACCCTACCCCCAGGACTGGAGGGTGAGGCGGTAATCCTGGCCAAGGAGACAGGGATCCTGGCCGGCCTGGAGATTGCCAAGCGGGTTTTTCGGCTGGCGGATCCCCAGGTGGAGTTCATCCCTGGAGTGGAGGAAGGGGCCAGGGTGGCTGTCCGTCAAGAGGTGGCCCACCTCAAGGGATCCCTGAAGGGCATTCTGGCGGGGGAGAGGCTGGCGCTCAATCTTCTCCAAAGGCTGTCCGGCATTGCCACCCTCACCCGCACCTATGTAGAGGCTCTCCGGGGAACCTCAACCCAGCTTCTGGACACCCGCAAGACCACTCCCGGCCTGCGCGCCCTGGAGAAGTATGCTGTACGGGTAGGGGGCGGCAAAAACCACCGCTTTGGGCTGTTCGACGGCATTTTGATCAAGGAAAACCACATCATTGCCACGCAACGCTGTTGCGACCGCGGCGCGGGAGGCGTTTTGGCAGCCGTCAAGCGGGCCAAGGAAGGTGCTCCCCACCACCTCAAGGTGGAGGTGGAGGTGCGGGATCTCCAGGAACTGGAAGAGGCTTTGGCAGCAGGAGCCGATCTCATCCTTCTGGACAACTTCACCCTGGAAGAAACCCAGGCCGCCGTCCAACGGGTGGGAGGGAGAGTTCCCCTGGAGGCCAGCGGCAACATGACCCCAGAACGGGCCAGGCAAGTGGCCGAGGCAGGCGTGAATTACGTCAGCGTCGGGGCGCTCACCCACTCGGCCAAGGCTTTGGATCTCTCTTTGCTGGTGGTGTGACCCTGAGCCAAGTCCTCGCTGGACACTGCTTTATTGCTACGCAACGCTGTTGCGACTGATGCTACTTTGAGAAGACAACCTAAGCCCAGCTCCAGCTCAACCGGGCGCCGCGAAAGGCTTCGCCGGGCATCTGGGTTGGGGGTTGCTTCTCTTGCCGGCTCAGATACCCCCCAAAGCAGAGTCGACCAACTCCAGGAGATGGGCTTTCCGTTATTGCTGCGCGCTGCTCCTGCAAACGCATTAGCGGGACAAAGTCCTCAGATCGTGTCCAGCCTCCAGAGGAACAAAACCGTTATTGCTACGCAACGCTGTCGCGACAAGAAGTCGAAAATGAAGGGAGAAACCCCATTGCTACACAACACTGCCACAATCGTCCAGGAGATTGCCCGGCTCAAACAGGAAAGGCAGGCAGTTATCCTCGCGCATTCGTATCAGCTCCCCGAAGTTCAAGAGGTGGCGGACTTTGTGGGAGACTCCTTAGGACTGGCTCGGGAGGCTCAAAAGACGAGCGCCCAGGTGATTGTCTTTGCGGGCGTGCATTTTATGGCAGAGACGGCTGCCATCCTCAACCCCGAAAAGACGGTGCTGCTGCCGGATCTGGAGGCGGGCTGTTCCTTGGCCGACAGCATTCGCCCGCAAGATGTGCTGCGGTGGAAGGCAGCCTGCCCTGAGGGCCTGGTGGTGGCCTACGTCAACACCGCTGCCGAGATCAAGGCTCTGGCAGATGTCTGCGTAACCAGCGCCAACGCAGTTCAAGTGGTGGCCAGCCTGCCCCCGGATCGCCCCATCTTCTTCGTGCCGGATATGTTTCTGGGAGCCCACGTTGCTCAAGTAACCGGAAGGGAGCTGGATCTCTTTCCGGGAGAGTGCCACGTGCATGTTGGCATCCGGGAAGAGCACCTCAAGGCGATGGTGGAAGAGCACCCTGGAGCAGAGTTCCTCATTCACCCGGAGTGCAGTTGCGGCTCTAGCTGTCTCTTCCTCAAACCGGATGCCAAGCTGCTCTCCACCGAGGGCATGGTGCGCTACGCCAAAGCTTCAGAAAGCCGCGAGTTTGTGGTGGCCACCGAGGTGGGCATTCTTCACCGGCTCAAGAAAGAAGCTCCAGACAAAACGTTCATCCCTGTCAAGGCAGAAGCCGTCTGCGAGTACATGAAGAAGATTACCTTGGAAAAGATTTACCGCTCCCTGCAGGAGATGCGCCACGTGATTCAGGTACCCCAGGAGGTGGCTGAGAAGGCTCGCCGTTCCATCCTGGCCATGCTGGCAGTGCCCGCCGGAGCCTAGAGGTGGAGGGGAAGAACGGGGCGCCGCCCTTGTTAGAAACAGACCTGTTGATCCTGGGAGCAGGGGTGGCGGGGGTGTACGCAGCCCTGTGGGCCGAAGCCCAGGGGGCGACAACTCTGGTGGTAAGCAAGGATCCCCTTCCCTCTGGCTCTACCCCTTGGGCGCAGGGTGGGGTGGCTTTTCCTGTGGATGAGGCGGACGTAGAAGCCCATATCCAAGACACCTTGCAAGCGGGCCGCGGCCTGGTGGAAGAAAAGGTGGCTCGCTCCATTGTGGAGGAAGCACCCTTGCACCTGGAGAGGCTTTTACGCTGGGGCCTTCCTTTCCATCCCCAACCTGTCCGGGAAGGGGGCCACTCCCAAGCGCGGGTACGCCATCTGGGGGGGGATCGGAGCGGACTGTGGCTTCTGAGAGGTTTGCTGGCTCGCCTCAACAGGCTGCCTTTGCAGGGCTACACAGCCCTAAGCCTTTTGCTGGCGGGGGACAGGGTAGGGGGGGCCTTGCTGCTTGGCCCTGAAGGGCCGGTGGAGGTGAGGGCCGGGGCAGTTCTCCTGGCTACGGGAGGATTTGGCAGCCTTTTCCCCGTCTCGACAGCTCCCCCGGGGGCCACCGGCGACGGAATGGTGCTGGCCTGGCGGGCAGGGGCCACTCTCAGGGATCTGGAGTTTGTGCAATTTCACCCCACGGCCTTGCCCAATGGAGCGCTGGTGAGCGAGGCAGTAAGAGGAGAAGGGGCTGTTCTCCTCAACGCCTTGGGGGAGCGTTTTATGCCTCGCTATGCGGAGCTGGGAGAGCTGGCGCCGCGGGATGTGGTAGCTCGGGCCGTTTTCTGGGAGCGGCAGCAGACAGGGGGAACCTACCTGGATCTGCGGGTCGTCGAACATCTGGAGGAGCGCTTTCCCACCGTTGTTGCCTCTGCCCGCGCCTTGGGGCTGGATCCCACGAAGGATCTGCTCCCAGTTGTTCCCGCGGCTCACTACGTGATGGGTGGGATCCGAACGGACACTTTCGGCTTCACCGGCCTGCCGGGCCTTTATGCTGCTGGGGAGGTGGCTTCCACGGGTCTGCACGGAGCCAATCGCTTGGCTTCCAACAGCCTTTTGGAAGGGCTGGTCATGGGCAAGCGGGCCGCCTTGGCTGCCTTGCAAGATTTGGGAGAGGTGAGCTTTCCCCGACAGCTGCAGAGGCTACCCGTTCTGGCGACGTCTCCCGACATCCTGCCGGCTCTCAGGCAGCGAGTTGGGGAAGCTTTGGGCGTTGTGCGGGAGGGAACACGGCTGCGGGCTTTTCTGACCTTTGTCAAGGCACTTCCCCTGCAGGAAAAGCCTTGGGCCAGCCGGGAAGAGGCCGAGGCAGGCAGTCTGCTTTTGCTGGCCCGTCTGGTAGCTCAGGGGGCGCTGCTGCGGGAGGAAAGCCGCGGGGCCCATTTCCGCGAGGATTTTCCTCAGGAAGGGGAGCCTTTCCATACGGAGGTGCGCGGTTCAACTTTTTTCCGGAGACCTCTTGATGCTACGCATTGCTAACGGCAACAGGCATTCCACTCATGGTGAAAGACGCCCGGCCTGTCGATGCGCTCGAAGGTGTGGGCCCCGAAGAAGTCCCGCTGGGCTTGGGTGAGGTTCTGGGGCAGGTTGGCGGTACGGTAGCTGTCGTAGTAGGCCAAAGAAGCGCTGATGGCCGGGATCGGGATCCCCAGGGCAGCCGCCGTGGACACCACCCGCCGCCAGGATCCCTGCCGCTCCCGGATGGCCTGCTCGAATTCCTCATCCAACAGCAGGTTCACCAGCTCTGGATCCCGTTTGTAGGCCGACTGGATCTCGCCGAGGAGGCGGGCGCGGATGATACAGCCCCCCTTCCAAATCCGCGGAATCTCACTGAAGGTGTAGACGTAGCCGTGGGCAACAGTGGCTCTTTTGAGCAGGGCCATCCCCTGCGCATAGGAGCAGATTTTGGAGCAGTAGAGGGCGGCGCGCAGATCTTGGATAAAGCAGTCGGGATCCCCTGCAAAAGTTGCGTCGGGCCCCTTCAACTGGGCAGAGGCAGCCACCCGTTCCTCTTTCATCGACGAGAGGATGCGAGCTTGCACCGCCGCTTCAATGGTGGGCACTGGTACCCCCAGATCTAGAGCGTCCTTGACTGTCCACAAACCGGTGCCTTTCTGCCCGGCCTTATCCAGGATGAGATCCACCAAAGGCTTGCCGGTTTCCGGATCCAGGGTTTGGAAAATCTTGGCGGTAATTTCAATCAGGAAAGATTCCAGCTCCGTTTCATTCCAAGCCTGAAAAATCTCCTGCATCTGCGAGGCCGACAGCTTCAAGGCCCTGCGCATTAGGTCATAGACCTCGGCGATCAGTTGCATATCGCCGTATTCGATGCCGTTGTGCACCATCTTCACGTAGTGCCCGCCCCCTTTGGGCCCCAGGTAGGTGACACAGGGGCCGTCTGGCACTTGAGCGGCAATTTTGGTCAAGATGGGCTCCAGTTGTTGGTAAGCCTCTGGGCTACAGCCGGGCATGAGGCTGGGGCCGTTCAGGGCTCCCTCTTCCCCGCCGCTCACCCCCATGCCGACAAAGTGGATCCCGGTGGGGGCGAGGGCTTCGGCACGGCGATCGGTGTCGGTGTAGAGGGAGTTGCCGCCGTCGATGATGATATCCCCCGGATCCAGCAGGGGTTTAAGCTCGTCGATCACCGCATCGACCGGCGCGCCCGCCTTGACCATGATCAAGAATTTGCGGGGCCGCTCCATCAGTTGCACCAGTTCCGGCAAGCTGTAGGCGGGGGTGATCTGTTTGCCTTGGGCTCGCTCCCGCATGAACTGGTCGGTTTTGGAGCTGGTGCGGTTGTAGACGGCAACCGGAAAGCCGTTGCGCTCGATGTTGAGGGCCAAGTTTTCCCCCATCACCGCCAGGCCAATCACCGCAAAGCTGGGCTTGCTCATGGTTGGGGCACTATCGACACCTCACCCAATCTAGAGGCCAATCCGACCGACCGGGTTCAGGGATCCTGTTTTCTTCACCTTTGCCGGCCCTGATTCAAGGGCAGCCCAAACTCTCACGGGTGGTTACGCCGGTTATCGGGTGGGATCCCTCAGCTTGCTCACACAACTGCCGCTTTGCCGCCCGATCCACATAGGCTTCGCTGAAATCGGCGCCGGCAATCTGCGCTCCTTGCCAAACCGCCCGTGCGGCAATGGCTCCCGTGAGCTTGGCCCTTCTGAGAGCCTATCCGAATACCTCGTCGTCACGTCACGACGGATGAAATCCATCACCGGATGCAAGCCGATGGAGTCGAGGCACGGCACCGTCGTGCCCCGACGGGTGCACCCCGACGAGTGGTGAATGGGATGGGCGCATGATCAACAACCCCCATTGTCCATCGATGCATCCCGTGCTCGTCGTATCATCGGGGAGGGCAGTGCGCGAACCGCCCCTCCGCTATCGGCAGATATGGGTGCGTTGCGTCGTCAAGCCACCCATGCATAGTCTTGATCAGTGATCACCGTTGGGGGCAATGGGCACCACGGTGGTTATTCGGTCGTCGTTACCCCCAGCATCGCTTCGTTCCAATCACCGCACGGGGAAGAGACGAGATTCGCTGACCTTCATCTTCCACACCAGGATGTTTCGGATAGGCTCTTAGAGATTCTCTGCCCGATACCCAAAAACCTCATCCAGCCAATCAAAGACTACTTGCTGCATCAGGCCCAGATTATTGATCTGGCAGTGAGCATCTGCACCGTCGGCGGCAACGAAGACGCGAAAGGCTTTAGGGCATCGGAGAGCGTTGTAAAACTCGCGAGCCTGCATCATTTGTGCTTCTGACTCTCCTTCGCCAACCATACACAATACCGGACATGTAATCTCTTCTATCCTTTCAACTCGTGCTTGTCGCGCCATTTCTAACGCTTCAGAAATTGTGCTTACTCCGGCTTGCCAGCAGAACTTCTCTAATGCAATACCGGGCAGGGGGTTTCTAAGACCTGCCAGCCTGGTAAGGGTGTTCCTGAAAAAACCGGGAGTTTTGAGGAGTACCGACGGAATTTCGGCCATGACAAGTTGGTAAATATCTATGATGGGAGCACTGGCTATGCAGGCTTTGATACGTTTCTCAAATGGAAGAGCGCGGGATACCATGTAGCCACCACCACTGATGCCAAATAAAGCCAACCGTTCGGCGTCGACCTCTGATCGCGTGAGGATATGATCGACGACAGCCTTGATAGGGAGTTCAGAATCGACCCGGAAGAATAAACCATCGAAGGGTGTACTTCCCTGACCGGGCAAATCTATCAGAAGAACGTGATACCTCCGGCGGACTCCTGCCGGGCCTATCCAGAAATAGAGTTCTTCGGCGCATGTTTCACCACCGCCTATCAGGATCAACGTTGGTGCTTTCCGATTCTCATTATGCCCGCACAGAAAGTAACCCGGCAGAACTTTGCCCGCGAACGGGATCTGGATCGGTTCGATAGGCGGCTTGCATTGAGCGGCTGCTTGCCGAAAACACCATTGTGCTTTTTGCCATCCCTCTCGCAGTCGTTGATCTTGCGGGCGAACGAAGATGGCTGCCATCTGATGATAGGTAAAGGCGCGCAGGTAGGCTTCACGTGCACTAACCCGATGCCCGTTTGCCAGTGCCTGTGTCGCCTGCGATTCGACGCGACGGGCCATTTCTGACCAGGCCTTGTACCAGCTTTCGGGATCACCATCTTTAATTTGGGAAGCAGTGTAGAAGCACTCGCCAAGTGCCGAACCACCTTCGTTTTGGTGAGCAAGAATCCAGGCAAAATAGAAATCCATATCGTCATTCCGAAACCGGATTCGCTGTTTGCTTCGCTGCCATAGTTTCTCTTTATTCATAACTGTTTATCCTTGAATTGGAAGAATCTTTCGCGGACTAACGGATTGTGCTGCCCTTGAATGGCGAAGGTGGTGGAGTGAGGCTAGGTGTAAGCCTGTATTAGCCGATTTTCCCCTTGCCCACTGAGAACTGGGATCATTGCGTTGCAGCAGAGACAGCCGTTATCCGCCGTAGGTTACATTCCGCTCGGTGGTGCGAAATTGCAGGATCGTCAGCCCCACCACAATGAGAAACAGGACGATGGATTGCGCGGCAGCCCTACCCAAATTGCCTGAAGACACTCCGATTTTGTAGATCTCGTAGATCAACACCGAGGTGGATCCGGAAGGGCCCCCAGCAGTCAGCAAGTCAATGGTGCCAAAGATATCGAAAAACGCATAGGTCATGTTGGTAATCACCAAAAAGAAGGTGATGGGAGAAAGCAGCGGTAGGGTGATGGCAAAAAAGCGACGCACTGCCCCGGCCCCGTCGATGGCAGCCGCTTCCAGCAAATCCTTGGGCAGGTTTTGCAGGCCGGCAAGGTAAAACAAAATGTTGTAGCCCATCTGCTTCCAAACGCTGGCAAAAATCACCACCCAAGGGGCCAAGTTGGGATCGCTGAGCCAGTTTAAACGGGGGATCCCCACCAGGCCCAGCAAATGGTTGGCCACCCCTCCCAAGGGGTTGAACATGATAAAGAAGATGATCCCGGCCACCGCCGGAGAGATGGCGTAGGGCCAGATCAGCAACACCCGATAAATCGCCGCCCCCCGAATCGGCTGATAGGCCAGCGTGGCAATCAACAGGGATCCGCTCAACCCCAGCACCACGATGGCCGCCGAAATGGCAAAGGTAATCCCCAGGCTGCGCAGATAGGTGGAATCCGTCAGCAAAGCGGTAAAGTTATCCACACAGACGAAGCGGCTGCGCGGCGCCCCCACAAACGTGAGCAGGGTGGAAAGGCGGAAGGTATCCAGCCCTGGGTAGTAGAGAAACACCACCAAGATCGTGAAGGTGGGCAACAAGAGCAGCCACGCCAGCCACCACTGCTTAAAGATGCCCCTCTCCTGAACAGCTGGGCCGGGGATCCCCAGGCGGCGCTCCTGCTCCTTCTGCGTCCACGCCAACAGCGGCCAGAGGGGAATGGCCATGCCCGCCAGCACCAGCCCCACGCCAAAGGCCATGTCGATGGCCTTGCGCTCCGGCTCAAAAGTGCAAAAATCCAGGGGCGCCATAAAAATCAGGGATCCCAGCCCTCCTGCTAGGCCCCCCAGCACTGCCCCCACCGGCACAGGCCACTCGATGCGTCGAAAACGGAGCCCCATCCAGAGGGATCCCAGCAACCCCGCCAACAGCGGCACCAACACTTGGACGAATCCCAACATGCCTCTCACCTCGGCTTTGCTCTTCACAAGAGCCTTATCAAAGCCCGGAAAGGGGCAGGCCGCCGCCCACCCCCATCCCTCAATAACACCCCTGGCCCATCGACACTGGGGCTACTGGTAAAGGGAGTTGTACTCGGCCAGAAGGCGGTTGGCCTCCTCGTTGGCCTTGGCCATGGCCTGGGCCGGATCCCCGCCTTTAAGCATCAGATCTTCCATGGTTTGGGTCACCACGTTGCGAATTTCGGGGAAAGCCCCCAGCAGCGCCCCCCGAGTGGCAGGGGTCACCTTGGAATTGTTGATTTGGTCGCTGGCGGTGAAGAAGTTGGGGTTTTCCTTGAACCAGCCCTTCGACTCCAGCAAGGCTACCGAGCTTTTCCGAATGGGCAAGTAGCCGGTCACTTGGTGCCACTCGGCAGCATTTTCGGTGTTATTGAGCCACAGCATGAAGGTCAGCGCCCCCTCTTCCACCTCCTTGGGCAGATCCTTCACCAGCCAGAGGCTGGCTCCCCCGATCAAGTTCCCCGTCCAACCCTTGTCGGCGTTGTAGGGCATGCGGGTGGTGACCAGCTCGATGTTGTTTTGCTTGGCAGCGTTGGTGATGTTGGCGGCATCGGCGCTGCTGGTGATGGCCATGGCGACGGTACCGGTCTGGATGGCCTGCTCGGTGGCTGCCCAATCCCGCTGCTTGCCGCTGTAGATGTAGTAGCCTTTGTCATACATCCCTTTCCACCAGGTGGCGATGGCAATTGAGGGCTCCGAGTCCAAAAAGACCTGGGTGGCACGGGCGGCACGGCCATTGTCGTTGTTGGCCAAGAGGGCATTCTGCTGGGCCATCCACTGCTCGTAGAACCAGCCGTGATTGGGCCAGGTCACACAGCCCTGGGGAGCGTCGGGGAGGGCCATGATCTTTTGACAAGCAGCCTCCAGCTCTTGCCAGGTGGCCGGCGGCTTTTCGATCCCAGCCTTCTTCAAGATGGCCGTGTTGGAGTAGAGAATGGGGCTGGAGCTGTTCCAGGGCATGGAGGTAAATTTGCCATCCAGGGTGTAGTAGCTCACCACCGGCTCGATAAAATCGTCGAAATTCACTGGGATCCCGTTCACTTCGGTGCGATTGCCCAGAGCCTCGGCAATGGACTTGAAGTAACCAAAATCCCGTGCCCGTTGGGTGCCCACCTCAAACCATTGCACCACCGAAGGAGCAGCATTTTGTTGAATGGCCAGGTCGGTGGCTTGCTGAATTTCTTCGTAGTTGCCGTAGCCTTCGACCGTAACTTTGTATTGAGGAAATTGTTTGTTGAACTCTGCCGCTTTTTCGCGGGCCCAATCCAGGCGGTTGTCGGTAAAGGCAATCCAAACTTTGACTTCGGCAGGAGACTGAGCAAAGCTGTCGGCAGCCAGAAGAGCAGCAGCAGACGCAGCCACGAGGCCAGCCGCAACAGCCAGGAAAGTACGACGGGTATTCATAGAAAAATGCAGTCGCATTCGCTAAAGGCACCTCTGAGATTACAGCACCGACATTAAGAGCAGGTTATGTCTGGCGGGATCCCCTCGGGAGGTGAACCCTCAGGCCGAAGTCAGAGTCAGACAGGGTAAAGGCTGAGCCTGGGTTATGATCGACAACCTCTCTAGGGGTCTGGAAAAATGAGAATGAAGATGAAAAATGCAAGCTTTTGCCTGTTGTTGGCTATTGCCCTCCTGATGGCGCTTGCCCCCTTTGCGCAGGCTCGCCCCCGTCAACGCACTCGCACAGCCACCACGCCAACGGCTGGATCCCTGGCCCCGCGCGGTGGGCGCACCTTCACTCACTCCGGCACCTACACTCGCACCGGGCCAAGTGGCAGATCGGGTAGTGGCACCTATTCCGGCCAGGGATCCCGGCAATTCATTCCCGGTCAGGGGGTGGAAGGAGACTATTCCGGCCAAGTCACTACCCAACAAGGTCAGACCTGGAACCTGAACCATCAGCACACCACTACTCACACACATGAGGGTTGGCAACGGCAGGGCAGCACCACCCTGCAAAACGCCGAGGGCAAGACGGTGGGCAGCAGCTCGAGCCTTATCGAGGGCCAAGCGGGGCAAGGCTGGCAGCACAGCGGCCAATTCAACAATGCTCGCGGCCAAACCTACACCACCGAGTCGAGCAGCACACCGACCGGGCCAGGACACTGGCAGCGGGAAACTCGCGTCTTCAATGCCCAAGGGGATCTGCTCGGTGGCTCTGATACCGATGTGCAGTACCGATTTGTACCAGGGCAAGGCTGGGTGAAAACAGTAGAAGGCAATACCCTGAAAGGTCAACCGATCCGCCGCACCACCACGATCGGCCCCAACCTGTGAAGAAGAATCTGAAGGGCACTTTAAGGGATCCCTTAGGATTTTGTGGGAGGAAGCGGGCGGACGGAATCGAACCGACAACAGCAGTTTGGAAGACTGCGGTTTTACCATTAAACTACGCCCGCACGGGCATTCAGCGATGCTGAATATCTATGGTAGCATCTCTCGGCGGTGCCCCTTCCCACTCAGAGTTTGGAGAAAAATCCATCTCCATCAGCGGGACAGACTTCTCCGGTAGGCTGGGCTTACTTGCTCTGGAGATCTTTCTGGCGTTTCCTTTGCCATTGGCGAAACTCTTTCTCGTAGCGTTCACCCTCCGTTTGGTAGGCGTTCCAGCCCTTGAGGGCAACGGTCAAGCCCCACCCCATGAGGATAAACAGCGACCAAGATAGCCCTCCACCGGAGAGCCAGTCTAAGCCCAGCAAAAAGCTGTTGACAATTCCATAGCGGCCCAGCAGTTGGTAAAACTGCCGACGGCGGTAGCGCTGGAATTCTCGGTGTTGGCTGTTCAGCTCTTGCCAGGCCTTCCATTCCTGCTCGGCCAAGTCCAGCTCTTGGGGGGAGATCCCCAGTTCGGCAGCCATCTCCTGCAGTTGGGAGCGGGTGAACTCGCCCAGGCGTGGCTGGCGGGCAATGGCCCGCTGGAGGATCTGCTGCACGTCCTCTTGGCTGTACCGGGATCCCGACATTTGGCTGACTTACATATAACTTCGTAAACTTTATATCTCTTAGTTTGGGCTAGCTGGATCTTGCGCCTTATGAAGCTCCCTCCGCCGCGGGATCCCAACCGTTAGACTAAACCTAGACTGCGAGCCTCCTTCTCTGGGGTTAAGTGTCCCTGTACTGCCTGTGATCTGTGCTTGCCAGTAGGGTTATGGCCTCCACCCGCTCTAGATCTTACCTTCGCCAGAGTCGTACCTCCCTATTGAGCGATCTGCTGCAGGCTTTGCCGCACCTGCGCCCACAACTGTATTTCAAATCCTCTTTGGTTGCCCTCAGCCACGCCATTGAGGATCAGGTGCTGCAAGGGCAGGGATCCCCGTGGGTATTCGCTAACTTTCAAAAGGAGCGCTACTACCGCCAGGAGGCACGGCGCTACCAGCGCATCAGCGCAATGGCCCAAGACGTGTTTGTGTTGGCGACCCCAGAAAAGGATTTTGCTCAGACAGACCTGCCCTACCACACCATTCCCTTGGATCCAGAGGATCCCTTGGTGCAGGAGTGGCACTTGATTGTCATCGATGCCCACTATGCCACCTGCCTCGTGTGTCGAGAACGCTTGCAGATGCAGCGGGAGCGTCCTTGGCAAAGCAGCGATATGGATGCAGCTCGCCAATTTGATGGGATCTGGTCATTTGATCGTCAGATTACAGTCCAAGCGGCTTTGGCCCTGTTGCCCAAGATCCTCAGTTACCGACCGGATCTGGAACCTCGCCTTGAGCCCCTTCGCCAGTACCTCAAGGGATCCCCGCAAAACTCCGCCAGCCAACTGAATCCAGGCCCCTTTACCGAGCGGCTGATCACCTATCTCCAGGCAGGGCAATACAAACTGCAGCGGGCCTACCGCACCATTCGGGCGCAAGAGCGCAAAGAGCATCTGATCAACCGCATCAGCAGTGCCATTCGCCAGTCTTTGGATCCCGGCGAGATTTTGGCAATTGCTGTGCAGGAGCTGGGGCAGGTGGCAGAGGTGGGGCGATGTTTGATCTACCGTTACGATGGCCAGGCCCCTGCTGTTCAGATTGAGCAGGAGTACCGCACCCTAACGATGGGCAGCCTTAAGGGATCCCTGTGGCCTCTTCCCAGCAACCCTTTTTTGCGGGAGGCAGTAGCCTCGGCACAAGCGGTGTGCTGCGAGGATACCCAAAAGGATCCCCGCCTGCAGCGAGTGCCGGAGCTGTGGCAGCCGGCCCAAATTCGGGCTTGGGTGGCCATGCCGATTCTCTATCAAGGGCGGTTGCTGGGCCTATTGGAGCTACACCACGAACACCCTCACCGCTGGCAGCCGGCCACTCTGGAGTTGGCAGAAGCCATTGCCAACCAAGTGGGGGTAGCCCTCTTGCAGGCAGAAGCCTATCAGCACCTAGAAGAGCTCAATCGCCAGTTGGCAGCTCTGGATCAGGCCAAATCAGAGCTGATTGCCGTGACCGGACACGAGCTGCGCACCCCGCTGTCCACCATTCAGGTGTGTTTGGAGTCTTTGGCCAGCGACCCCGACATGCCCCTGGAGATGCGCCAGGAAATGTTGAACACAGCCCTGCAAGATGCCGATCGGCTGCGGGAGTTGGTGCAGGACTTTCTCACCCTCTCCAAGCTGGAAAGTGGTCGCGTTCGCTGGCATATCGAGCCGTTGTCTGCTCAAGAATGTGTGGAGCTGGCCCTGAGCAATGTCAAAGCGCGACGGCGGCACGAAGACTTGCCCACCATCGAGCAGGTGCTGCCCAAACGGCTGCCAATGGTTAGGGCGGATGGGGAGTGGCTGGTGGAGGTGTTGCGTAAGCTGCTGGACAATGCCTGCAAATTTACCCCTTCCACCGGACGGATCTGGATTCGGGCAGAAGTGGAGCCACCAGCCGGTGGATCGACGGGGGCGATGGTGAAGTTCACTGTTGCCGACACCGGGCGCGGCATTGAGCCAGACCGGTTGCAAGCCATCTTCGAGCGGTTTTATCAAGCAGAGGGATCCCTGCGGCGCTCGGTGGGTGGGACGGGCTTGGGGCTAGCCATTTGCCGACTGATCATTGAGGCCATGGGGGGGCGCATCTGGGCAGAATCGGGGGGGATCAATCAAGGCAGTGCCTTCCACTTCACCCTGCCGATAGCGCACCCACACACCCAAGGACAGCCCTCGATCGCTGCTTGAGACTCGAAAGGTGAAGGACCACCGGCCCACTTTGCCTCTGGGATCCACCTGGCAAATTCCAGCTCGAATATCAAATCCCACAAATGGCAATAAAGCTGTTCCCCAGCCCCCCTCTTCTTTGGCAGAAGGGCTGAGAGTGGTCGCGTCAGCGGCGCGGAGCGCTTGGGGAACGAGGTACCTATTGGGCGCGCCTCAAACGGGCTTGGAATGATCCGACAAACTCAGGCAGCGCTCCCGAATGGCTTGTAAGTTCAGGGCCAAATCTTGGCAAATGCGGCGCTCCACCAGACCGACAGGCATTCTGCGGGGAGGCTTGACCTGCAGGTGGTAGGTGAGCAAGGTTTGATGGGCCGACCAATCGGCCAGATCCCAAAACCCCTCGAAGATAAGAAAATCCCCTTGTGTTTTTTGGAAGCGAAGCTGCTGAGGAAAGATCTCCTCGATAGCCAGCACCACCGCAGCAGAAAATTGGGCAAATAAAACCTTTTGGGATCCCACTTGACGTACCAGTGTGCGGCCATTCTCACGGCCAATGACGCGACTTTCCACCAAGTTGGGAATAAACTCCGCCAGATGGTCGTAGTCGGTCAAAACCTGCCAGACCTGCTGCCGCTCCACCGGAATCAGGACGCGACCTCGCACTTGGCGGCGGCGCTCCCCCAAATCCTCCACCTCCACCTGGATGTCTGAGGACTCCGTCCCGCTGACGCCAGCAGGAATGGGGATCCCATCTTCTGGGGTGGGGTCTTGGGGATCCCATTCAGGGTCAGAAGGCATGGCGAGAACTTCAGTCGCGTAGGTGCTGTAGAGCAGTGCGGAAACCGGAGAGGGAATCGATTTTTGACTGGACAAACCATTCGCCAGCAGTTCCAATAGGCTGCCCCCCTGTGTTTTCTGTTGTATCAGGGAACTGTATAGCAGATAACGAACTCTAGGGGAGAAGGGCCTGGAACCAACCGACGATCACCTGCCAAACCTGTTCTAGAAGGGCAAAGGGATCCCGCAACTCCTGCAGCACCTGCCGCGGGCCAATTCTAAAGACCACGTACAACACGGCCAAGATGATTACAATCCCCACCGTTGTCCAGATGGCCTCTCGAACCACCCGCACCCAAAAAACCAGCATAAAAATGGCGATGGCTACAGCGGCAACCAGCGGCAATGTGTCCAGTACCATCGGATCCCACCTCGTTTGGCTCAGACGTTTCAGATTTAACTCCACTGTAGCCAGCTTGAAGTAAACTACCCGACCCTGACTACTTCGCAGTACAGGGCGGGCTTTCGGTAGCCCTGCAGTTGGCAAGCCAACCACGGACCTCTAGGCTGGTTTACGGCAGCCCCAAGTTTGGCAATCATGTTGGCCCCATTCCAGTCCGCATCCCCTTCCCATCCACAGTGCCCACACTTGAACTGCTTCCCACTGCGATAGGATTGCGCAGGGTCGGGATGAATGTGCAAACACCGGTGGCAGGTCTGCGACGTGTAGGCAGGCGGAACCAGTACTACAGGTACTCCGGCGATGGCAGCCTTGTAGACCACAAACATCCTAAGCTGGTAGAACGCCCAGTTATTGGTTCTGCGCCGCTCAGCTTTGCTGCGTGGCTGTTGATTGACCCTTTCCCGAATCCCTGTCAAGTCTTCCAGAGCAATAGCGCTGTTTGTCGCCTTTGCCCTAGAGACAATAGCTTTGGAGATGCGATGATTGACCCACGCCTGAAAGCGCCTCTCCTTGCCAGACAGCCGTTGCAACAGTTCTCTGCATCTGCGCCGCGAACTGCGGGTGCCCTTACTGGCTTTGCGTTGGAGTGCCGCCCTCAACCGGGAGTAGTGGTCTCGGACTCTGTTCAACTGCTGTCCATTCCAGTTCTTCCCCTCTGAGGTATGAGCAATATCCGTCCTTCCCAAATCCACCCCCAGCACTCTGCCCGTGCGTTGCGGTGGGGATGGCTCCGCTTCCACACAGATTTGAATGGAGTAGGAGCCGTCTTTACGCTTGACCAGAGTGGCAGATTTGGGATTGGAGCCCGCCAACTGTTCTCTCTGGTAACGGCCAATCGCCAGCTCAAAGCGCTCTCGACCCTCCACTGTGGTCAGCGACACCGTCCAGTCTTTCTCGCGGAACGAAAAGATACGAGCGTCATAGGTCGCGAAGCCCCCCTTGAACGCTTTGACGGGGCGGTTTTTCTGTCGGGCAACCTTGCGGGCACCGGCCAGCCGTCTGCAGACCTGCTGGTCGCGTAAGCGGGACGTAGTCCTTGCCAAGTTACTGGACAAGCCGAACCGGGCACGGATTTCGCGGTAGCACAGAGATTGAAGTTTAACGGCGTTGGTGACTTTCTCGGGCGTGTTTTGGTTGACCCAGTTCAACGCCTGCACAAAGGCATCCAAGGTCGCGTCCAACTTTGCGGCCTGCGACTGGGACACCTTGAGCTTACAGGAGACGGTCAGGACTTGGGTCATGGTTCTATCGTAACTTCCGCATTCCTCCCGACACTGACCCTACGGGTACAGTGCGGGGCTCCTGCGATTTCTAGCTGAAAACAGGTGTTCGTAGATGTCCGTTGACAAGGGATCTCCTCTCGTAAAATGGGATCACCTCGAGATAACCCCTCTTTAGCTGGGCTAGACCTATGGACATCATCACCCTTGGCTGGATTGCCGTCCCCACCTTCTTCGTTCTTTCCATTGCCCTGGTGGTCTGGGGGCGCAACGGCATGTAATTTGTCATGCCTGGATTGAGCCTCACATCCATCTTGCATTCATCTTGTTGTTCCTGCCGCCGATATTGACGGGGTTACCCCCGCTCACACCATGGAAACCGATCTTCCCTTGGTCGCCCGCATCGCCTACGGAAGCATCTTTTTGCTGTTGACAGCCGTAACCCTGGGCGTTGGCTACATTACCTTCATCGACTGGCGGGATCGGCGGCGACGCAACGAAGTTGAGCGCAAAGCCCGTCGCTCCAAGCGCTAGGGCCGGTGTTGAGCCTGCTCAGGTTAATCTTCAACCCAACTCAGGGTGGGGACGGCTAGATAAGGCAAGGGATCCTGGGGTTGCAGTTGAGAAAGATGCCGCAGGATGCCCTGGTTAGCCTGCCACAGGGCTTGCACATCCCATCCAGCGTAGGTGGGCAGAAAGTCCGCCAGCTTGCGGTTGGCCTCCCCCAACAGGATCATGCAGCCGCGGCGGTTGCCGTTTTGCAGGTGATAGTAGGCCACGGCGGTTTGCAAAAGCCCCTGGTAGAAGCGCCGCTCTGGATCCACTGCCTCCATCCACAGGGCCTCTAGGGTGTCGTGGCAGGCGTAAAATTCCCCCCGGTTAAACTGCTCGGCGGCCAAACGCAACGCTTCTGAGTGGGCATTGCTCATGTGGCTAGGCACAGTTGTGGGCCAGGGGTGAGGTCTGCACAGGCAGGGATCCCTGCGGCAGCACCAGGGTAAAGCAGGTTTTGCCTTGAGAACTCTCCACCGAGACGCTGCCCCCCAGCCGCTGCATCCACTGCTTGACCAAAGCCAGGCCCAGGCCGGTGCCGCCCCGCTTCCAGGGATCCCCGCTGGGAATGCGGTAGAACTTCTCGAAGATGCGCTCCCACTCGCTGTGGGGAATTTCTACTCCCTCGTTGATCACCCGAATTTCCACCTGCTGCGGGCCGGGCCGCTGCGCCGTTACCCAGATGTTGCACCTTGGGGGAGTATACTTGCAGGCGTTGTTGACCAGCTCCTGCACCACCCGCTCCAGGCCACCTTGATCGGTGAGCACCTTGCCCACATTTGGCGCAATCTGCCACTGCAACCGTTGCTGGTTGGCCTGGGCCCGCTGTAGAAACGGCTCCAGCACGCTGGGCAGCCAGGTTGCCAGCGGCACCTCTTCCAGATGGAGCGTTTTGGATCCCTGCTCCAGCCGCTGCAGATCCAGCAGGTCGTTTACCAGTTCCGCCTCCCGCTCACACTCCTGCTCCAAGATCTTGAGATATTGCTCTCGTTTTTGGGGGGCGCGGGCGGTTTTCAGCAGTTGGATGGCCATCTTCATGTTGGTGATGGGGGTGCGCAGCTCGTGGGAGACGGTGCTCAAAAAATCATCTTTGAGGCGGTTGAGGCGCTCCAGCTCACCAATTTGCTGCACAGAAGCCTGGTAGAGGCGGGCCTGGCGGATGGCAATGGCGCAGTGATCCGCCACCTGCTGCACCACCTGCACCTCCAGTTCATCAAAGCACTCGGCTGCCGGCTTCGCCAGCCAGAGATCCCCCAGCACCCCTTGGTCATCCCGCAGCGGGCACACCAGCAGGGTCAGCCCTTCCCGACGGGGGATCCAGCCCTGCCCAGGCAAGTGGCAGAATTGCACCGCTTGACCCCCTTGCAGGTGCCGGTAGAGATCGGGGTAGTCGGCCAAGGTCAGGGTGATCCCACCGGCAGGTGGTAGAGCAGAGGTGTATTCATAGCGCACCGTCGCCTGGCCAGATGCCCAATCGTAGAGACAGAGATCGCAACCTTGAATGGGCAACCCCAGAGCCAACTCCTGCACCACTGCCCGCAGGATCTGGGCTTCCTCCAAACTGCTGCGCACCTGGTCAGTGACCCGCTGCAAGAGGGCATCCATAGCCAGAGATCGCTGCAGGGCCGCCGTCCGCTCCTGCACCTCCTGCTCCAGACGGGCGTTGAGGGTTTGCAACTGCCGGTGGAGCTGATTTTGCGTAATGGACAGGGCCAAATGTACCCCGACCCGACTCATCAGCTCTTGCTCTGCAGCTGACCAAGCCTTAGGCTCGTCAATTTTCAGCTCCCGCCAGGCAGCAAAAGAGATCAAAGGCAGTTCTTGTCTGGGATCCCCCTGAGCAAACCAACGGTAACCCGCCCAGTGGGTTTCTTGGCAGATGGCCGCGCGAAACACGCTCAGCCAGCCCACGGGCTGGTCATTCCAGACAAGCTGTACCATCAGCAGGCCACGAATGGGCGTCTGCTTCATCTGCTCTTGCAGCTCCGGCCATTTCTCCAAGTGGGAGAGCGACCACATCTTCACCCAGCCCCCCGCTCCTCCGGCCCTTCCGAGCTGCTCCTGTAGCCAGGTGTCGTAGCTTGCCGGGGGTTGCACGCCATGACAACAGAGGGTATCTGAGCCCATAAAGTGGATCCGCAGCCGCGCCCCGATCCCCTGCAAACCGGCAGCAAGCTGCTCCAGCACCGTGGTCAAGGTCGTCTCCGGGTGCAGGGGCGAGTAAACTAGAGCAGCAATTTGGTTGATGAGGCGTTCCTGCTGCGCCTTCTGCCGCGCCTGCTCCAGCAATTCCGCCTGAGCAATGGCAATGGAAACTTGATCCGCCAGCAACTGCACCACCTGCAGCTCTTCTTGGGAGTAGGGACGAGGCTCAGCATGATGGGAGACCAACAGCCCCCATAGCTCCTGGTGATGCATCAGGGGAACCACCAAGGAAGAGGCCACCCCCATGGATTTCAAATAGTGAACATGGCAGGGATCCACGGGCCGCTGCAGCGGCTCGCCCAGAGGAACCCTAGCAGACAACCCCCAAGACTCCGGCTGGCTGATGGAACGGCTCTGCGCCTCCACATCCACAATCACCCGCACCTGAGCTAGGCGAAACAACCGCCGCGCCTCCTCGGGAATGTCCCCTGCCGGAAAAGTCAGCCCCAAGAGCGAGGGCAGCCGCTCCCCTCCTCGCGCTTCCGCCACCACCGTTCCGTGACCTTCGGGATCAAAGCGGTAAACCTTCACCCGATCCGTTTCCAGAAAAGACCGTATCTCTTCCGCTGTTGCCTTGAGGATTTCCTCCAGCTCCAGGGATTGCCGAATCTGGTGGGTGATGCGGTTGATGAGGGCATCTCGGCTGGGTCGAGCTGCGGCAGCCCACGTTTCAGTATCCATAGTTGCAAGCCCCTAGCCCCTGGGATTAACGGGAAGTATCTAGAGATACATTCCTTTTTTCCAGCATAGGATGCCTTTGAGAAGAGCAGTCGGAGTTGAAAAGAAAAGTTAAAGAAAAAGTTAAAAATGGTAACTCAGGGTTTCCCGGGTTGGAATCGCCTGAGATCGGGTGAGATCTAGGGTCGGGAATGGCCTACGGCTCACCCGCGCCCTCGGAAAGCAGAGCTAGAGGAGAGGCAACCGAAACAGGCGAGCGGCATTTTGGCTGGTTTCTTCTGCCAGTTTTTCCGGCGGGATTCCCAACAGCTCCGCCAAGGTTTGGGCCACCCGCTGCACATAGGCCGGCTCATTGCGTTTGCCGCGGAAGGGGGTGGGAGCCAGAAAAGGGCAATCGGTTTCCACCAAAAGCTGGGATAGGGGCACCTCCAAGGCCGACCAGCGGACAGTCTCGGCATTTTTGAAAGTGACAATGCCGCTGAAGCTAATGAAGCAGCCCAGCTCGACAAACAGCCGCGTCTCCTCCGGGGATCCGCTCCAGCAATGCATCACCGCCCGCACTGGCCCCCCCGTGGCCATGGCCTCCTTGAGGATGGCGTAGGTGGCTGCTGCCGCCTCGCGGCAATGGACGATCAACGCCAGATCCTGCGCTTGGGCAATGGCAATCTGGGCCCAGAAGGATTCTTTTTGCCGCTCGATATCCGCCGGGTTGGACTTGTAGAAATCCAGGCCCGTCTCCCCGATAGCCACCACTCGCTCGTCGCTGGCGGCCAGGTGGGCGATCTTTTCGGCCAAATCGGGCTGCCACTGGCCCGCCTCCAAAGGGTGCAGCCCCACCGACAAAAATACTTCCGGATACTGGTCGGCAATGGCCTGCAACTGGGGGAATTCTGCCGGTGTTACACAAGAATGCACCAAACGCCGGATCCCCGTCTGACGCCAGCGCTCGGCCACCTGGGGCAGATCCGCGGCAAAATCGGGGTAATTGAGGTGGACGTGAGTATCCACCAAAGGAGCAGCAGGTAAGACGGCGGTGCTCAAGGCTCAGCTCCCCAACAATCGTGTTGCCAACCTTATCCAATTGTAAAAGCTGTCCCTGGCCTGCTTGGGATCCCTTCTGGCGCTCCCGTTTGCCGGCGAGCTCCCCTTGCGACGGCTCCTGTGGGAGCATGCCTCTAACCCCCAAAACCCTGAACTTTGCTGAATTTACTGAGCTTTAGGCGGTTTGGCAAAAGTCATTGAGAGGGATATAGTAGACCAAGTTTCCCCCTGATCCTTGAGTCCACCGCAACGGTTGCCGGGAAGTGAAGGGGGAAAGCGCTCGGGGGGTATTCCTCAGGGCTTTGCGGGATACCGCCTTCCTGCTCAGAGATAGGCAGGATGCGATCGCTTCTTTCCTGAACCATGTTCAGGAGAGTTCAGCGTGAATGTATCAGCAATCGGCTGGGGTAAAACAACGTAGGGATAATAGTCTTCCCGAACGTACCTTAAGATGGGATGCGAGTGCCTGTCGTGATCTTGCATGCTTGAGCCTCCAGATAAGTTCCCTTGGAATCCAGTTTGAAAAGACTTTGGAAAAGGGATCTTCAAAGAGGCCCTTGAAGGGGTAGGAAGCAAGCAAATGCGCGAACCGACGTCGTGGCCTGTCTACATTGTCGGGGCTGGCCCCGGGGATCCGGAGCTGATTACCCTGCGGGGGCAAAGACTGCTGGCGGAAGCCGATGTAGTGTTCTACACAGGTTCTTTGGTGCCAGAGGGAGTGCTGGCCCATTGTCGCCCTGGGGTTGAGGCCATTGACACCCGCTCCTTCACGCTGGAAACGCTGCTGCCGCAAATTGTGGAACGGGTCAAGGCGGGGCGGCGGGTGGTGCGGCTGCAGGATGGGGATCCCTGCCTTTACGGCGCTCTGCACGAGCTGCTGATCCGGCTGGCGGAGGCAGGGATCCCTTTTGAGATCGTGCCGGGAGTAAGCGCCTTTCAATTGGCAGCCGCCCGTTTGCAGGTGGAGTTGACCATACCCAAGTTGGTACAGACGATTATCCTCACCCGCGCCAGCGGTCGCACCCAGGTACCGGAAGCAGAAGCCCTGGCCAGTCTGGCAGCCCACCGCGCCTCTTTGTGTCTGTATCTGAGCGCCCGCCACGTAGAACAAGCGCAGGCAGATCTGCTGGCTCACTACCCCGCCGATACCCCGGTTGCCGTTTGTTATCGCTTGGGTTGGCCGGACGAACAGATCTGGCTGGGATCCCTGGCCGAGATGGCCGCCCTCACCCGGCAAGCCGGCTTAGAACGCACAGTGCTCTATCTCGTCAGCCCTGCCTTGAAAGGCTTGTCAAGCTCCAGATCTGCCCGCTCGCGGCTCTACAGCCCTGACCACACCCACCTCTTCCGTCCCAGAATGGGCCGGCAGCCCCGTTTGTAACAGGCTCTTTCAGTATATTGACGGACTCCGGCAGATTGAGCACAATGAGGCAGCAAGATGAGGTCAGAGGCCTGGACTTCTGGCGAGGGGGTACTCGTTTTTGCCGAGAGAAGCGGATCCCTCTTGGATTGGAGTTGTTACAAGACCATTTTTTCACTCTCTAACTTAACTTTGCGAACTCTAACTTTATGGCTGGCTCATCTGCCGCTCGCAGCGTGGAAACCCTGATCAAGGCTCTGCAGAAGGCCCTGGCCCCCCTGCCAACCCGTTCGGCCCTGAAGCAAGATGTCCTTTACCTCATGGTGGATCTCCCACGGCAGGGGATGTTTAGCCGCTCTATGGTGTTGCATCGAGTTGCCAGCCAATTGGGGGGCTTGCCTGTGCAGGGAGTTAGCCAACTGGTGGTGTACGGTCGGCTTCAGGGGGAAACACAGCCGCAGTGGAAAAAAGTCTTCTACTTGTCCTCTGGGGAAAGCAGTGCCGATGCCACGCAGATTGTATTACCGGGCACCAAGATTTCTGAGATCAAGGTGCTGGAGGCCCAAAAACCTGTTGTGGATCCCGACCACAACTCCGATTTTCGCAAAGTTAAAACTCTGGGGGCACCGGTTCCCAAAATTCAGAAAGAGCGCTGGCCAGAAGCGGCTCCAAGCCAGGCCTCGGTTGGCCATGCCCCTTCCCAAGACGGGATCCCGACCCCTCTGCCTACAACTGCTCGCCCCAGTTCTCCTATCGACGTTCTGGCCAACTTTCCGACACTTGATCAATGGTTGCACAGGCCTGCTCTAAGGCCCTTCTTGGGGGGAGCTCTGGCTTTGTCTCTCCTGCTGGGGGCTGGGTTGGTGGTGCGCTCTTTTGGGCAAGCCGATGTTCCTGCCCGAGCCAGATCGCTGGGGTTGGGGATCCCGCTGTTGATCTTGGCTGCAGGGGGGGGCTGGCTGGGTTGGCAAGGCCGGCGTGCCATCAACACCTTTGAGCGGGAGGGATCCCAGGATCCCTTTACAGAAGGGCTGTCCTTTTTACAGGCCAATCCAATTCCTGAGGCAGTGGAGCGGTTTCAGGAGGCTGTGCGGCGACAGCCAGATCACGTAGAGGCCCACATTGAACTGGCCCATCTGTTGGCAAAAACCAACCGACTGCAGGAGGCATTGAGCCACTACCAACAGGCCAAACACCTGAACCCGAACTGGAGCGGCATCAACACCCACCTGGTGGAAACCCTGAAGGCTCTAGCACGGCAGTGGCTGGCCCAGCATCAGCCGGATGAAGTTCTGGCCCACTTACCCGAAGCATTCCCCCTCACCCAGGGATCCGCCCAAGCTGAGATCTATAGCCTGCTCGGCCAAGCCTGGGCAGAGAAGGGCAACTGGGCAGAAGCGTTGGCCCAGCAACAAAAGGCCCTGGGGTTGGATCCCCACTTCAGCGAGGCTCATCTCTGCATTGCTCAAGTTCGCCTCAAGCTGGGGCAATGGGACGAGGCCATCGACTCCTGCTGGGCTGCTTTGGAGTTGAATGATCGCCTGGGCCTGGCCCACGCTGTGATGGGACAAGCGCTGATGCGCAAAGGACAGCTAAAAGCGGCAATCGCAGCCTTCCGAACTGCTCTCAACCTGGATCTCGCTCCTGAGTTGGCAGCCGCTGTGCGGGTGGATCTGGGTTTGGCAATGGTACATGCAGGCCATCTGGCTCAAGCCAGCCAGGAGTTCAGCCAGGTGATCTTCAATGGCCAGTTCAAAAGACAGCAGGCTCGCGCCTACTACGGTTTGGGTCTGGTGTTGGCAGGCCAAGAGCAATACAGCGAAGCCATCAAGAACTACCGGCGGGCTTTGGAGCTGGCCCCCGATCTGCACGCAGCGATGGCCGCCACTGGCCTAGCCTACTTGGGGCCCAAACAACGGGATGCCTCTGGGCGCAAGTTCATCCAGCCCCAACAGTTGCAGCAGGCTATGCAGCAGTTTGAACAGGCCCTCCAAGGAGATTCAGAGTTGCCGGAAGCTCACTTTGGCCTGGGCGAGGCGTCGCGCATCAAGGGGGATCTAACCTCGGCGGAGGCCAGCTATCGACGGGCCATTCGCAGCAATGGCAGCTATGGAGCAGCTCACTATCGTCTGGGATCCATCCTTGCCCGCCAAGGCAAGCTGGAGCAGGCCATTGAACACTTTCGCTCGGCTTTGGAAATCGCTCCCAACTTCTCCGAAGCCAGAGTGAGCCTGCAACGGCTTCTCTCCAAACAGATGGAAGAGGCCCATACCGGCCTACTCGTCCCGTAAGGTGGGATAGGATCTTCCAGTTAAGGTTCTCTCAACCCATGACACCAACGCCAGGTTGGGTGGCCAGCCCTGCAACCGCCATCCAGCTCATCCAACAAGGGGCAACGCTTCTGGATGCACGCAGTGCGGAATTGCAAGCCGACGGGATCCTGAAGGGTTCAATTCCGGTGAACTGGACGGAGTTTACTCAACCAGAGGCTGCAAACAGCGGCAAGCTGTTGGCAGATGATGCCCTTCTCACCGAAAAGCTGCAAGGCATTGGCGTGTTTCGGGAGCGTCCGGTGGTGGTGGTGGCCGATCCGCTGCGGGGCTGGGGAGAAGATGGCTGGATCGTTTGGATGTTGCGCAGCTTGGGTCATCCCCAGGCAGTCATGGTGGACGGGGGCTATCCGGCCCTGGTGAAGGAGGGAGTGCCGACCACAACCCGACAAAGCGCCGACGAACCGCAACGGGGCGACTTTGTAGTGCGGCGAACCGACCGGTGGGAGATCGACCGGGACACTCTGCGGGCCAGCCTTGGCTCCGACCGTGTGGCCATCCTCGACAGTCGCGAAGCCCAAGAATACGAGGGAGCCACCCCCTATGGTGAGGCACGTGGCGGACACATCCCCGGCGCTGTGCATCTCTACTACAAGGAGCTGATGGATGCGGCGGGATCCCTGTTGCCGCCCGCTGCAATTCACGCCCGCCTGCAAAAAGCCGGGATCCCTCCAGAAGCCGAGATCATTGCCTACTGCACAGCCGGGGTTCGCTCCGCTTGGGTCACGGTGGTTTTAACCCACGTGGGCCGGCAGGCCAAAAGCTATTCCGGTTCCATCCTGGAATGGGCAGCCGGGGATCCCCAGCGGTTCCCGCTCCAGCCATGAGGGGATCCCTGCCCACTGTGATCTTGGCCGGATGTGGCTATGGAGCCATCGACGCCTTGCGGGCGCTCAAAGGGCAGGCACGGGTGATCGCCATCAACCCCTATCCCTACAGTGTCAATTCGGGCATGTCCACGCGGCTGCTGAGTGGTCGGTTTTCTCTAGAGCTGGTGCGGATCCCTTTGCTGGAGCATATTCAAGCCAACGGCGCCCAGTTTTTGCCGGGGCGAGTCACCCACATCCAACCCGAAGCCCGAACCCTGACCCTGGAGAGCGAAGCCGGGATGCAAACTCTGGCCTACGACTATCTGTTGGTGAATGTGGGCCGGGAGTTGCGCCCCATCGATGGGATCCAACATGCCTTTACCATTCGACCGGCAGAACAATTGGTGGCCGCCCAAACCTGGATCCGGCAGTGCTGGCAACGGGCAGCCCAGGGGGATCGGACGCCGGGTCTGTTGACCTTTGTGGTGGCAGGGGGAGGCTGTACCGGCACAGAGCTGATGGGGGAACTCTACGATCTTTGTCGGCAGATGAGCGCAAAAACAGGGATCCCCTCGGCTCAAGCCCGGCTGATCTTGATCCATCGCCAGGCCCATCTGGTCGAGGGCTTCTCGGAACCCTTCCGCCGGGCGGTGGAAAGGGAAATCCGCCGTCTGGGGGTGGAAATCTGGGCCGGATGTCAGGTGAAAGCCTTTGGGCCGGAGCACGTGTGGCTCTCGGATGGCACCGAGTTGATAGCTCAGACCCGCCTGTGGGCAGGTGGCTTCCAGGTGCCGAGCTGGTTGAGCACCTGCGGCTTGCCAACAGGGCCGACGGGAGCCCTGCTCGTGGACAAATACCTGCGGGTGCAAGGCTCAGAGCACATCTTGGCGGTGGGGGACTGCGCTGACTTTGTTTGGGGATCCCGCCTCTTGCCCAAGATCGGCGTGTACGCGGTGCGCCAGGGGCCAATTGCAGCCCAAAACCTGCTGCGGCTCATCCGCGGCCAACCTCTGATCCCCTACCGACCGCAGGCCACGGTTTTTGTTTGTGTAACGGTGGGGAACCGCGTTGCCGTTGCCGAGAAAGGCAGGCTGGTCTGGCGCGGCTATTCAGCCACGGTGCTGAAGAACTTTTTTGATTGGCTGTACATGCGCAAACTTAAGCCCCTGCGCTGGCAGGAGTTTTTCTACTGACTCAAGCTCTACCAAGAACGGGGTTAAGATCAAAACCAGATGGGCCAGGTCGGGCTCGCTTCCCAAATCCTGAATATCTGAGAACTATGGCTATTCCCGGCGGCAATGGGCTATGAGCGGATCGACTTTTGCCGACCGGCCAGAGCAGCGACCAACCAGGAGCAACAATGCCTCTAGATAACCTGCGCGGACTCTATCAGCAAGTCATTCTGGAGCGGTACAAAAAGCCCCACAACTTCGGCAGAGTGGATCCCGTCCACCGCCACCAACGTGGCCACAACCCCTCCTGTGGCGACACCATCGACCTCACCTTACAACTGGATCCCAGCCAGGAGCGGATTGTCGATATCAAATTCGAGGGGGCAGGCTGTGCCATTGCCCTGGCTTCTGCCGATCTCATGGCGGATGCGGTGCGGGGGCGCACCATCCCCGAAGCTCTGCAGTTGGTGGAGCGCTTCCAAGCCATGATGCGCGGTGGCGAAGAGTTCCCGCGGGAGCAACGGGCTTTGAACGCCATGAAAGGGGTAGCCCAATTTCCAGTGCGCATCAAATGCGCCAACCTGGCCTGGCATGCGCTCAAATACGCGCTGGAATCGCCCGAACCCCAGGCCAATGGGTCGGCCTTTGTGAGCAACGAAAACACCGACTGACCAAAAGGCGCGGCAAGCCCCGTCCTTCAGGGCGGGGAAGGATAGCGCCGACCGTAGCCGACGCCCTTTAAAAACGCAGTGCCGGCCATGTG
>NZ_JBSSCC010000038.1:0-26778 GCF_054059455.1 Thermostichus sp. MS-CIW-23
TCGGGCCTGTTTTGTTCTCTGGTAGAGCAGAGCAGGCTCAGGGCTACTGAAAGCCCGCTCCGTACCGCTTTAGCGGTCGGAGTCGGGTAGTTTACCACTCACCTCTGCTTCTGAATCGTTGCGCAAACAGAATTGCACCACCTGCGAGGTTTGGTCGTCGATGGGGGTAGCCGCTGTGAAAATGATGTGGATGAGGCCGTTGGGGTAGGTGATTTTGAGCTTGCGACCAAAAGGCATAAACCAGGTGCCCTCCAGGATACGCACTGTGCGATCCTCTGACATCCGCAAGTTTTGCTTCTGCAAGTCACTGTTGAACACCGGCAAAACAGAGGTGGCCCGAAGGCCATATTCCAGTTCTTCAAGGCTGTCCAGATCTGGGGGTACAGGCTCGGAGATCACCCCAAAGCTCTGGTGATGGACGAAGTGGAGATGGGCATTGTCAAAGGAGTTTTCCATCAGGCGCAGGCCGGCGCATTTCCAGACCTCATAGAACTGATGAATTTGGCGAAACCGGGAATCCGCCACCTCTGGGATCTCGGGAATATCGGTCAAGGGATCCGCCAATGCCACCCAAACATAGCCATAGCGCTCTTGGCAGCGAAACCCCTCCACCTTGTAGGTAGGGGGGATGAAGTTGTCTGTAAGTTGGGGCACCTTCACACAGGTGCCGGAGCCGTCAAACTCCCAGCCGTGATAGGGGCAGCGGATGTGGCCATTGCAAACAACCCCTTTGGAAAGTTGGGCCGAGCGATGGCAGCAACGATCCAAGACGGCGCAAGGCTGCCCTGACTCATTGAGCCAAAGCACCAGAGGAGTCTTCAGCAGCGTGAAAGCTTGTGGGCCGGTTTCCAGGGCCGACATCGGGATCACGGGGTACCAAAACCGCCTCAGGACAGGTTGCTGGGTAACAAGCATAAACCCGCTCCACAAGCTCTAGTTCGGAGAATCATGAGCTGGCTTTTCGTGAGCCTAGGTGGCTCAAAGCACCGCCCCCCGTGAAAAAGATAGGCGTTGAAATGGCAGAAGTCCGTATAAGCCAACACAGCTTTGCCCTGGGCGCGTTTGTGCATCGATGGCTACCCCCCTGCCCGGGGATGGGCTATTGATCGAAGGAAGCAGAGAAGCGTCGGTGGGCTTCTGTTGGCATGTGGCTGTGAGGAAAGGTGGAAAGGTGCAAAACGAATTGAACCCCGCTCGAGATCCTTGTAGCGCAGGGATCCCGGCCCAACCTACTGCAGAGTCCACCTCCCCCAAACCAGAACCGGCTGCTGAGAGCCAGGCAAATTGCTTGACAGATGGAGAGGTGGATCCAGAGCCCCGCCTCAGTCGTTCTCAACAAGAACGACAGCAGGAACGCCGCTCCTTACCTTGGCGCCTGGGGCTGGCCAACGTGCTCTCGGCAGGGTTGCATTTCATCGCGATGAGCTGGGTGGGTTGGCAGCCTAGGATCCGGGAAGAGGAGGAGATCCTCCCCTTTCAGTGGGTGGAGATGGCGGATGAGCCGCCCCTGGAGCCGCAGTGGATTGCGCCCGTCTCCGCCCGTGAGTCCGGTGTCTCTGAACCCTGGGACGATGTATCGGTGCGGCAGTCGCAAGTGCCCAGCCCAAGTGAAGAGGCCACTTCTGCGGCGGCACAGCCTCTGCTCGCCTCAGCCGCAGGGAGTCCTGTCCCTGAGATCCTTTCTCCGCCGACAAGGGAGCTTGAGATGCCCCAGCCCGCCCGGAACTCTGCCTCTCCTCAGCAGCAGCCAAAGGCCAGGTTAGAAAATCTATCAGCGGGTTTAGCAGCTCTGGAGCAGGCAGTTGCCGATCACAATTGGGCGGAGGCGCTACATCTGACGGAAGAATGGCTGGATCACTGGCCTCTGTCCTCTCCACAGCGCCAGCAACTGCAGGACTATCGTCGGCATCTGCAAAGCCTACTGGCTACCTCCTCGGCAGCAGCAGTGGAGACCAAATCGGCTCAGATCTCTCCTGCTCAATCCCTCAAGCCTCAACCCGAAAGAGCAGCAAGTTCTCCTGAGGTTTTGCCACAACCCTACCTGTCGGCTCCAGCGGATCCGCATCCAACTTTGCCCTCTCCAGAGCCGATCGCAGCCCCGTTGGAAGAGCCTTCTCCCACCTTGCCCCCGACTTTTCCTACCGGATCCCACAGCTCCAGCCTTGGTCGCACCAGTGGGATAGAGTCCTCGCGGGCAGGCCCACCCAGCCTAAATGCCACCGCCGATCCGGATTGGGGAGACTACTTGGCTCAATTCCAGGAAAGGGTTCGCCAACACTGGATGGTACGGCGGGCATCCGGATCCTACGTAACAGTGGTGCAGGTGCGTCTGGATCGACAGGGATCCCTGCGGGAACTGCGCCTGCAAACCCCCTCAGAAGATCCCCTGTTGGATGCAGCCGTGCTCAGTGCCATCCAGCGCTCAGCCCCCTTTGCTCCTTTGCCCGAGAGCTATGTTGGCGAAGAACTGATGCTGGAAATTAACGTGTTGAGCGGATCCCTGCAGGCTGGCCCAACCCAGATTCCGAGAAACTAACGTCAGAACCTCAGGCAAGGCCACAAGCCCTGTTCAGAGGGGTTCAGATTTCCGAGTGTCGGCAGTAGCCTAGGCCATGGACTTGCGGCGGTTGCGCCGGACGGCCACCGCTTTGCGCTTGCGCTTTTCTAGGTTGGTTTCAAAGTGCCGATGGTTGCGCAAATCCCGCAAAATGCCCGCCTTAGAAACCTGACGCTTGAAGCGACGCAGCGCAGATTCGATCCCTTCGTTTTCGCCAATCGTCACTTGGGTCATAGGAAAGACATCTCCTCCGTCAATCAAATGGGTTTGGTTACAACAGGGATCCCTATCGTGACATACTCCCGACTCCGACTGCTGGCGGTACGGAGCGGGCTTCTCGCTTCATTGGGGAGCTAGTGCAAGAACCCTCCACGAGCAGACACGGGATGCCCCACCGCGTAGCTGTACCAGATTCCGGCAATGCCGTTTTGCACAGCCAGGTTGATTATAGAACAGGGGATGTCCGCCTTTCATTCCGACCCTCGTCCTACGGACAGAGGGCGGGGCTTCAAGGACTCCGTCCCGCTAGCGCGAACGGCGGCCTAGCTAAACGATCGCCACACCACTGCTTGCTGCCACAGTTCGTGTTCACTGCGCCCGGCTGCCAAAGTTAAGCCCCGCAACCACCTCACCTTCCCTCAAATTGACAACGAATGAAGCAGTTGTCCCGGTGGGGGGTGGAGGGGAGGGTGGTGCTGGAGTTGGGCTGGGGGCACTGCCGATTACCGATTGCACAAAACCGGCGAAGCTAGACACCCGCGTATACACCCCATAGAAATTGGGCTGGGCGCAGCCGATGCCAAAACTGGTGATTCCGGCCAGGGCAAAACCCGTGCCACTGGACACAATCAAAGGCCCACCACTATCGCCCCGACACGTATCGACTTCTCCCTGGGGAAAGCCGGCGCAGAGCATAGTATCCAAAATGGTGCCATTGTAGGATTGGGGCGCGTTGCACACCGCATTGGAGACGATGGGAACGGTGGCCTGCTGCAAATCTCGGGTAAAGCCGCTGGGTTCTTGATCCAGGGGGAGGGGGAAGGTGGCTCCCCAGCCGAGGATGGTGGCGGCAGTGCCGGGGGCTGTCAGGTTGGTTTGGTTGGGCTGCACCAGCGGCAGGGTAGGCAGGGCCACTGGCCGAGAGAGGCGCACCAGGGCAATGTCATTCCCCCCAGGCTCCCCCACCTGGGGGTTGTAGCCGGGGTTGAGGACAATTTGCGCGGCGCGAATGCGTTGGCCGGCACCGATTTGCAAGCGGTTGGTACCCAACAGCAGATCCAGATTTTGGGCACTCATTACCTGCTCGCCTTGTTCGTCGAAAAGACAATGGGCAGCGGTAACTACCCACTCCGGCGCGATCAGGGATCCGCCGCAAAACTGCGCTTGAAAAGGATCTGGCTCAGCCGCCCTCAGCAAAGCCACCATCCAGGGAAAGGCTCCTTCGGGAGCAGGTCTGCCGCCCACAATCCGCTCCAGCCCCAAGCCTGAGCGCGGCGTGGTGAAGATTCGCCCTGGGGGCAAAAGGGCAGTGACGCGGTAGGTGCCAGGGGGCAAGTTGGAGAAGCGGAAGTTGCCGCCGCCGTCGCTGAGGGTGCTGGGCTCCTCCGGGTCGAGGCGGCCATTGCCGTTTAAGTCCAAAAACGTGGTAATGCCCGGCAGCCCCGGCTCCCCCGGATCCCGCAGCCCATTGCCGTTGAGATCGTCGAAATGGGATCCCTCAATTCGTCCTGTGGGAGGGGCCGAGACTGGGGGAAGCGGGCGACTGGAACCCCTGCCGCCACAGGCGCTTATGCTCAGGGCCAGACACAACCCCAGCGGAATAGACCAAGAGCGAGCCAAGCCCAAGGAGGAATGGGATGGCGAGAGATGAGGCATGGTCAGATTCTCCAAAGCCAGCCGGTTATGCCAGCCAAGGATATCCTACCGGCGAAGCCTAAGATTGCGCAACCGGGAGAACTTCTCCCCGCGGCCGGCTCTCCCGAGTTGCCCCAAGACCCCAATGCCCACTTTTGCCTCTTGCCGCCCGTGCACCTGGGCAGTAAAACCAGGATGGGAGGGTGTGTGGCAGATGAATATCGCGGTCTTGGGGTTCAAAGGGGGCGTGGGCAAAACCACCACGGCGGTACACCTGGCCCTCTACCTTCAGCAAAAACAAGGGGCAGCCCCTTTGGGTGGGTCGGGGATGGCCCTGTTGATCGACGCCGATCCCAATCGCTCGGCCTCTCGCTGGGCAGAACGGGGGCCATCCTTTCCTATCAAGGTATTGGCCGGGGATCCCACCACTCCCACGCCCACAGGCTTTCAGCACACGGTGATCGACACTCCTGCCCGTCCCACCCCGGAACAGTTACCAAAAAACTGGGTCTAAAGCCCCGCCCTAAGGCCTACGGCCCGCTGACGCGACCAGGGCGGCTTTTATCTTGCTAACCTGCGCTAGAGTGGGCTCATGCGTGTCCTCGAAGCCAAGCTCCTCAACGGCACAGCCCAGCAGTACCAAGCCCTGGATGAGGCCATTCGGACTGCCCAGTTCGTGCGCAACAAGTGCCTGCGCCACTGGATGGATCATCAGGGGGTGAACAGGGCCACGTTGTACTCCCTCTGCAAGGACTTGGCCAGAGAGCTCCCGTTCGCCCAGAAGCTGAACTCTCAAGCCCGGCAAGCCAGTGCGGAGCGAGCCTGGTCTGCCATCTCCAACTTCTACCGCCGCTGCAAGGAGAAGGCAGCCCGGAAGGGCTATCCCAAGTTCCAGAAACACTGTCGCTCCGTGGAGTACAAAATCTCCGGCTGGAAGCTCTCCCAAGATGGAATGTCCATCACCTTCACGGACGGCTTCCAGGCAGGCACCTTTGCCCTGTACTGCAACGGCGAGGCGCGGCGGGACATCCTCACCCTGAAAATCAACCGGGTGCGGGTCATACGCAGGGCCGATGGCTACTACGCCCAGTTCTGCCTGGATGTAGAACGCCAAGAGCAGGTGGAGTACACCGGCCAGGTGGTGGGGCTGGATGTGGGCTTGATGCACTTCTACACCGACAGCCACGGAAACAAGGTAGAGTGCCCCAAATTCTTGCGTCGTGCCGAAAGGAGGTTGAAGCGAGAGCAGCGCAGGCTAAGTCGGAAGTTTCGGAGAGGGGCCAAACCCCAATCCAAGAACTACCACAAGCAGAGGAAGCGACTGGGCAAGGTACACCTGAAGGTTCAACGCCAGCGTAGAGACTGGGTCATCAAGCTGACCCGGTGCGTGGTGGCGTCTCACGACGTCGTGGCGTACGAGGACTTGCAGGTGCGCAACTTGGTGCGGAATCACCACCTGGCCAAGTCGATTCATGATGCCGGCTGGAGTTTATTCACCGGGTGGCTCGACTACTACGGGAAGGTCTTGAACAAGGTGGTGGTGGCAGTGCCGCCGGAGTACACCTCGCAGGACTGTTCTCATTGTGGCCATCGGGTGAAGAAGACGCTGTCCACTCGCACCCACCGCTGCCCGCAGTGTGGGGTGGTGATTGACCGGGATGAGAACGCGGCCATCAACATCCTGCGCAAAGGGCTGGAGTTGTTGGGTGAGGAGTGGAACAACGGTACCTTTGGGCAAAAGGGAACCGCCCCGAAAGGGGGAACGCCTGGGGAGATGAGCACCGCTGTCGTGGAGGGGCAACCCAATACGGTAAGTGCTGTCGCAGAACCAGGAACCAGAATCCCCTGCCTTTAGGCAGGGGAGTATGTCAAATCCCCAAAGAGACTCACCGAGCCGTGAAGCGCATCCTGTTGGAATCGGATCAAGATCTTTCGGAGCTGATCGAGGCGCTGCTCAGCCAGTGGCTGCGTTCTCAGTCGGGAAAGGTTTGAAACCAAAATCTGGGGAAGGGGGGCATCGCGGACCCCACAGCCGCTCAGGGATCCCGCTGTCGGGGATCGGAGGGAGCACACAGATTCCAGATCAGAACCAGATAAGAATAAGATGAAGGGGCGTGAGGCAGGGATCCCCGAACGCGAGGTGGGGCCGTTCGCAATAGCGGGACGGAGTCCTTGGGCAAGTTGCGCGAGGGGAAGTCTGCGTTGGGAGGACGTCACGCTCTTTCAGGGGTAAAGGGATCCTTTATGCAAGCCATCACCTTGCTCGGCTCCACCGGCTCGATTGGCACCCAAACTCTGGACTTGGTGGCCCAGTATCCAGAGCGTTTTCAGGTTGTTGGCCTGACCAGCTACAGCAACGTTGCCCTCTTGGCCGAGCAGGTGCGGCGGTTTCGGCCCCAGATGGTTGCCATTGGCCGGGAGGAGCTGCTGCCGGAGCTGCGGTCGCTGCTGACGGGGATCCGACCGCTGCCGGAGTTGGTGGCCGGAACGGAGGGGCTGTGTCAGGTGGCGGCTCACCCGGCGGCCCAGCGGGTGGTGACGGGGATCGTCGGCTGCGCCGGTTTGTTGCCAACCCTGGCGGCCATCCGTGCCGGCAAAGACATTGCCCTGGCCAACAAAGAAACCCTGGTGGCAGGGGGGCCGGTGGTGCTGCCCTTGGTGCGGCAGTACGGGGTGAACCTGATCCCCGTCGACTCTGAGCATTCGGCCATTTTCCAGTGTTTACAGGGGGTGCCCGCGGGATCCCTGCGAAGAATCCTGTTGACTGCCTCGGGTGGCGCCTTTCGGGATTGGCCTGCCGAAAAATTGGATCAGGTCACCCTGGCCGATGCCCTCAAGCATCCCAATTGGGTGATGGGGCGCAAAATCACCATCGACTCGGCTACCCTAATGAACAAGGGCCTGGAGGTGATCGAGGCCCACTGGCTCTTCGGCCTGGACTACGACCACATCGACATCCTCATCCATCCGCAAAGCATTGTCCACTCCCTGATCGAGCTGGCCGATACCTCGGTTCTGGCCCAGTTGGGCTGGCCGGACATGCACCTGCCCATCCTCTACGGCCTCAGTTGGCCGGAACGCCTGGCCACCCCCTGGGATCCCCTCGATTTGGTCAAGCTGGGATCCCTCACCTTTAAGGCTCCGGATCACCGCAAGTACCCCTGCATGGAGTTGGCCTATGCCGCTGGACGGAGGGGGGGAACGCTGCCGGCAGTGTTGAATGCGGCCAACGAAGCGGCGGTGGCCCTGTTCTTGCAGGAGCGCATCCGTTTTTTGGATATTCCCCGTCTCTTGGAGCGGGTTTGTGAGCGGCATCAAGTCATTGCCGATCCCAGCCTGGAGGACATTTTGCAGGCAGATGCCTGGGCACGGCGGGAAACGGCGCAACTGGCCCAGCAAGCCCCGGCTCAGGTTCTGGTCTGATCCCCACCGGGGGGATCCGGCTGAACGCTAGAGTGGAAGAGGATGCAGGGAGCAAGTGAGTGACCGGATCCCATCTCCGACAATTGGCCCATTATCTGCGCCCCTATCGACGACAGGTGGGGTTGGGCATTGGATCCCTGCTCCTGGTCAATGGCCTGGGGGTGTTCCTGCCCTGGTACGTCAAGCTGGTCATCGATGACCTCAGCCAGAACCTGGCCACTTTGTCGGACCGGCGCATTGCCCTTTACGCCCTAACGGTGCTGGTCGTCTCCAGCCTGATGATGGGCATTCGCATTGCCTCGCGGGTGTGGATGTTTGGGGTGGGACGGCAGGTGGAGTTTCACCTCAAGCAAGCCATCTTCGAGCATTTGCTCACCCTGCAGCCTTCCTACTTTGCCCAGCAGACCATCGGGGACATTCTCACCTGCATCACCAGCGATGTGGAAAACATCCGCCGCCTGTTGGGGTTCGCCCTACTCAATTTGGCCAACACGATCTTTGCCTATGCCACCACCTTGCCCGCCATGTTTGGCATCGAGCCCCGTCTGAGCACCTTGGCGCTGTCGGTGTTTCCGGTGATGTTGGTGCTGGTGAAGTTGAGCAGCAACCGCCTGCAGCAGGAGCAGCTCCAGGTGCAGCAGGAGTTGGCGGATCTGAGCGATCTCATTCAAGAGGACCTGAACGGCATTGCCCTGATCAAGGTGTACAGCCAGGAACAGCACGAGCAGCGGGAGTTTCGCCGCCAGAACCAGCGGCTGCTGCAGGCCAATTTGCGCTTGGCCCTCACTCGCAACTTGCTTTTCCCTTCTTTGGTGGCGCTGGTCAGCCTCAGTTTGTTGCTACTGCTGGCGGTGGGGGGGCCGCAGATTGCGGCAGGGACGCTGACCATCGGGGATTTTTCGGCCCTCACCCTCTACGTGGAACGGTTGGTATTTCCCACCGCCCTGCTGGGCTTCACCATCACGGCCTACCAGCGGGGGCAGGTCAGCTTGGAGCGGATCGATGCTCTGTTGGGGGTAGAACCCACCATCCGAGACGCCCCAGGCGCTTTGCCGTTGCCTCTGGAGAGGGTGCAGGGTCGCCTCGAGGCCAGAGGTCTCGCGTTTGCCTTCGCCGGCCCTGCGGCAGCTCCGGCTCTAGAGGATTTGCACTTTTGCATAGAACCGGGCCAGATGGTGGCGGTGGTGGGGCCGATTGGGGCGGGCAAGTCCACTCTGGCCAATGCCCTTCCTCGGCTGCTGGAGATCCAGCCGGGGCAACTGTTTTTGGATGGGCAGGATATCACCCAGATTCAACTGGGATCCCTGCGGCGGGCCATTGCCTATGTGCCCCAGGAGAGCTTCCTGTTCAGCGCCACGGTCCGGGACAACATCCGCTACGGCAAGCCAGATGCCGAAGATTGGGAGGTGGAATGGGCTGCCAAAGCCGCCCACATCCACGCCGAGATCCTCAACTTTCCCAAGGGCTACGACACTCTGGTGGGAGAGCGGGGCATCACCCTCTCCGGTGGCCAGCGACAGCGGGTGGCCTTGGCCCGGGCTTTGCTGGTGGATGCTCCCATCTTGATCCTGGATGACTCTCTCTCCAGCGTGGATAACCAGACGGCCCAAGCCATCCTTCGCCATCTGCGTCGGGTCACGGCCCAGAAAACGGTGATCTTCATCACCCATCGCCTTACGGCTGCGGTGGAAGCCGATCAGATTTGGGTGATGGACAGGGGCCGCCTTGTGCAGAAGGGATCCCATGCCGAATTGCTGGCGGACGAGAAGGGCCTCTACGCTTCTCTGTGGGCCAAGCAAAAGCTGGAGGAAGCCCTGGCCTAATTTGACGGCGGCAATCCCTGGCCGCTACCCTAACCGGCAAAGCTGTGGGGAGTGGCAACGATGGAAACTGCTGGGATCACTTTGTCCAAATTGCTCCACCAAGCCGGGATCCAGCCCCGATTGGCCCAGGGATCCCTGGAGGGGGTGCAGGTCTGGGGCCTCTGTGCCGACTCTCGCCAGGTGCAGGCCGGGGATCTCTTCTTGGGGATGCCGGGATCCCGCGTGGATGGGGGTTGCTTCGTGGCCCAAGCCCTGGCGGCAGGGGCAGTGGCGGCCCTCATTTCCCAAGAGGCGTGGGAGAGCGTCAGCGGAGAGGCTGGATGGGGAAGTCAGCCCGTCCTGGTTTTGCCTCGCGCCAGCCTGAACAGGGCCGTGGCCCAGGTGGCGGCAGCTTTCTATGGGTTTCCCGCCCGCCAACTGACCTTGGTGGGGGTGACGGGCACCAATGGCAAAACCACCACCACCCACTTAATCGAACATTTGGTGCAAGCTGCCGGCCGCTCCGCGGCTTTGCTGGGCACTCTGTACAACCGCTGGCCTGGCTATAGGGAGGTGGCCTCCCACACCACCCTTTTTCCCCTAGAGCTGCAGCGCAGCCTGCGGCAGGCCCACCAAGTCGGGGCAGAGGTGGCCGTGATGGAAGTGAGCTCTCACGCATTGGCTCAAGATCGAGTGTGGGGGTGTTCCTTTGCCGCTGCCGTCTGGACCAACCTTACCCAGGATCACCTGGATTTCCACGGCAGCATGGAGAACTACTGGCAGGCCAAAGCCACCCTCTTCCGACAGGAGTATCTCCAAGGGCGGGCGGTGATCAACGCCGACGATGCTGGGGGACGGCGGCTCTTGCAAGCCATTCGGCCCGATCTGCAGCCCTGGGCCTACTCGCTGCAGCCCCTGCAGGGGATCCCCGGCCTCTGGCCCGGCCAAGTTCAACTGCGCCCCACCGGCCTGAGCGCGACCCTGCACACCCCTGCGGGCACGTTTGCCGTGGAGGCCCCCCTGGTGGGATCCTTCAACCTGGCCAACCTGCTGGCGGCGGTGGGGGTAGCCCTGCACTTGGGGATCCCTGTCGAGATCATCCAGTCGGCCCTGCCCCACTTTCCGGGCGTACCGGGGCGGATGGAGCGGGTGACCCTGCCGGGGCAGGATATCGCGGTAGTTGTGGACTACGCCCACACCCCCGACGGCCTGGAAAACTTGCTCAAGGCCCTGCGATCCCAGGTGCAAGGGCAACTTATCTGCGTCTTTGGCTGTGGCGGGGATCGGGATCGGGGCAAACGACCGCAGATGGGCCGCATTGCCGCCACCTGGGCAGATCAGGTGATCGTTACCTCCGACAACCCCCGCACCGAAGATCCCCAGCAGATCCTACGGGATATTTTGGCCGGGATCCCTGGATCCCCCAGGGCGGTGGAGGTGGATCGGCGGCAGGCCATTCGCCTGGCCATCCTCGCAGCCCAGCCAGGGGATACGGTGGTCATTGCCGGCAAAGGCCATGAGGACTACCAAATCCTGGGCACCGAGAAGGTTCACTTCGACGACCGGGAAGAAGCCCGCGCCGCCCTGGCCCTGAGGGAAAAAAGCCGGGGGTGAGGCTAACGGGAGCGGTGCTGCAGCATCAGCTCCACGAACTCGCGGAAGAGGTGATCGGCGTCGTGGGGGCCGGGGCTGGCCTCCGGGTGATACTGCACAGAAAACAGGGGCAGGTGACGGTGGCGGATCCCGGCCACGGTACGGTCATTCAAGTTGAGGTAGGTGATTACCACCCCATCGGCAGGGATCGAAGCGGCATCCACCGCAAATCCGTGGTTCTGGCTGGTGATCTCCACTTGCTTCTCCAACCCGCAAGGGTGGTTGAGGCCGCGGTGGCCAAACTTGAGCTTGTAGGTGGATCCCCCCAGGGCCAAACTGAGGATCTGATGGCCCAGGCAGATCCCAAATAGGGGCTTCCCGGTTTGCAGCAGCGCTTGCGTGGTGCGGATGGCAGTCGTCTCAGTGGCGGGATCCCCTGGCCCATTGGAGAGGAAGATCCCATCGGGGTTGTAACTCAAAATCTGCTCCGGGCTGGCATTGGCCGGCAACACCATCACCCGACAGCCATAGCGGGTAAGGCGGCGCAGAATGTTGCGCTTAACGCCGAAATCCAAGGCCACCACCCGCAGGGGCGGCTCCGGGATCGGGATCCCTTGGCTGCGGCCATAGTCCCAATCGGCAGGCGTAGGCTCCAGCCACTCGTAGGGTTGGGGAGTAGTAACTTCCGCCACCAAGCTCAACCCCTGCATGGAAGGAGCCTGGCGCACCCGCTCCAACAAAACCTGGGGATCCAAAGTCTCCGTGGAAAGGGCCCCGTTCATCACCCCCTGAGAGCGCAGCCGCCGCGCCAAAGCCCGCGTGTCCACCCCGGCAATGGCCGGGATCCCATATCGTTGCAGGTATTCGGGGAGGGTGGATGTAGCCCGCCAGGAGCTGGCCAAGCGCGATACATTGCGGGCAATCACCCCCGCGACTTGGGGCCGAGCCGATTCTTCGTCCAGCTCATTGACTCCGGTGTTTCCCAGCTCCGGACAGGTGAAGGTAACCATCTGCCCCCGGTAGCTAGGGTCGGTGATCACCTCCTGGTAGCCGGTCATGCCCGTGTTAAACACCACCTCGCCCACCGCCGTGCCCGGCGCCCCAAAAGACCAACCGGCAAAGGAAGTGCCATCCGCCAGCACCAAGAGAGCCGGCTGACGAGTTTGCCAGGGAAAAACAAGCGATGGGGAAGCCGTGAGCATAGAAGGAACCTACAGCATTACCAGCCCCCCAAACCCTCCTCTCCCTTTGGGAGAGGGGCCGGGGGTGAGGGCGGCAGTCCGACCATCCTACCTCAACTATTCTCCCTCTACCACGCTGCCACACTCAGGGTTGTTGTCCTTGCGAATGGTACCGATTGAGGTGCTTACCACCACACAGCGGTTTTCCCCCTGGGAGTAGGTGCTGCTGACTACAAAGCGACCCAGTTGACGGGCCCGGCCATCGGATTCAAAAACCGCCCTTCCGTCATTGAAGGTGTTGGCCACAGTTACAAAATTGTTCAGGCGTAGCCGCTGACAGGGGGTAGGTTCATCGCAGAGGCCCTCCTCATCCTGGATAACCAGAGTCGGCACGTTTGGCTCTGAATTGTCCACCTGCACCACCCAAGCTCGGCCCAGGAGAGAGGCTCTGGCGTTGGTGCGGGCGGTGCGCAAGGCTCGCTCCACCCTGTTCTGCGCATCATCAAGCTGGATCCGCGCCCAGATGTTGATCCCAGAAGGAACGGCCAGCACAGCCAAGATGCCGATGATGACAATAACCGCCAAGACTTCTATCAGCGTAAAGCCCCTTGTCTGGGCAGGTGCAATCCGTCTAAATCGGCTCACTGAGGCCAGCATAGGCAGGGATCCCCCCTCCGAATAAGTCACATAGGCTTGACTAGGCTTGACGATTAAACACACCACGGGCCAACACCTGAGTTTGCATTGTCGTCAGATACCGCGACACCTGCTCCGCATCAACGCTGGTGGCATCTTGGATGTAGCGCCGGAACAGGCCGGGATTGGCTCGCTCCATGGCAGTTGCCGTGATGGTAACAATCACATCTTGGGGAAGGCTGGCGGCGGCGCTGCGCCGGACGCAAACATGGAAGCCCACGTCGTTTTGATTGACCTCTAGGCCTGAGAAAGTGACTCCGTCGGGCCTGCCCCCTCCAAAGGCATAGCCCTGTGGGCAATTCGGGGCAACCTGCGGGCTGCCCTGCCGGCTGCTGAAGATGTTGGAGACCAGAGTTACCAGTCGATTACCTTGATTGCCTGCCCCAGCAATGGGAGTTTGGCGAGCCCTAGCTTGCTCAGAGGGCCAAACCAGAAAGCCTTCCCGGAAGGGATCCGGATCCTCGACAAAAAATCGGCTGCGCTCAGTGCATGTGTCATTAAGAGGTTGCAACTCAAACCTAGCAATGCGCGCGTTGCCCTCCCAAGGGGTGTTGCCGTCTGGGTTACCGGCGTTGTTGTAGTTACGTTGCAAGTAGTACACAACCAAGGTGTAAATGTTACGGCGGCTGCGGATGTTATCCCAGTCAGCTTCGGAAATACCCGTAGGTCTCTCCCTCAAAGTTACTCGGCCTTCTCGAATTTGTTGCAACGTCGGAGGGCCTTGATAGCAATCGCGTGGGATCGGATTCAGCTTCCAAAAGGCGACCACTGGAATGGCCCCATCGGGGCGGCGAATCCAGCCGGGGGTGTAAAGCCTTTGAATGAGATCTGGCGTTCCGTCTCCGTTGGGCTGTTCCGCATCGTTGTAGATGTAAAGCGCTTCTGCCAGATCCTGCTGGATAAACTGCATGGCCTGGGTCAGCTCCGCCTGCACCTGAGTGCGCCCCGTCTCTTCCCGATCCACCCGCATGGTTTCAATGACGATCATGCCCGTGGCCAGCAGAAAGATCGAAGCCATCAGCAGCGCAGCCAGCAGCTCAATGAGGGTAAACCCCGCACTCTGATTAACCCTCCGGCGTAAGACCTTGAACATAGGGAAACACCACTACCTTATATCTTGTAAATCCAGAGAGGGATCCTGCCAATCCGCCTCAGGGCAATGAGCTAGGGGCTGCCGGGCAGAGGAAATGCCTCACAGTTGCTGGCTGGGGTTCCACCGCTGGCTTGGACGCTGGCCAGGATCCCCCGGCAAACATCGCCCAAATTGGCAGCCAAGTTGATTTCTACAATCGAGCTGGCCATGGGAAATAGCCAAACATCGGCATTGGCTAAGTTCTGGTTGGCAGAGACCGACTCGGTTCGCAACCCAGGAAGGGCCTGTCGGGTCGCTGGGTCAAAAGAAAAGCGGTGGTAAACCCTCACCCCCATCAGGAAGGTGCAGGGAACCCCCGCAATCACGGTGTTGTTGCGTCGGTCAATACAATCTCCACCACCACTGCGAAAGGTTTGAATGACATATTCTTCAGGGTTGCGTCCTGGCAACTGAATTTGAGCCAAGCGAATCGAATAATTGGCCCCGTTAGTATCCATAGTGGCCGGTGCTGGGGTACTTGCCAGGGGATTCGCTCCAACTCTGGGCAGACGGGCCAACTGAGCCGGGTTCTGAAAGGCAACTGGGTTAGCGGCCAGCTCCAGGTCAACCAGCGTGCGGATCCGATCCACCTCGGCCTGGGCCAGTTGATTGGCTACCTCCACGCGCTCGGTCATGGCCCGCCGATAGGCAACCAAGGTAAGGGCAGGGGCAAGGGCAGTCATGGCAATAGCCACGATAATCACGGAGGCCAAGACCTCTATGAGAGTGAAGCCCTCTGCTTCCAATTGCTGCCGCAAAAGCCGCCACCTTTTCATATCCCCTCCAGCGCTCGCCCAGATCTGCCTACCTTGAATCTACCCCTGGCATGGGAAGTCAATATCAGTTGAATTCGTTGCAGCCTCCAATCCGAGCAGCCGCCTGCAGGGGCACATCTGGCTGAGCTTGCAGCCCGCAGCGCAGCCGCCGCACATACGGATCCTGAGGATCCAACTCCCGCAAGAACTCGGTGCGGGTATTGGAGGGGAATTGGAAGCGGGCCGACACCGCGCTGGGACGGCGGGCAATTTGCAAGCCCACGTCATAGCCGAAGCGGCGGTTGGGTGGGTAGTAGTAGTCGTAGCCCCGCACAAAGGTTGGATCGGCTACCAGAGCGGGTGGCTCAAAGCTGTGCTGCAGGAAGGGGCCGGTAGCATAGGTGCTGTAGTTGAGCTGGATCATCGAGCCGCTGAAAAAGAGGTTGACATCTCTCCACAGCTCGTTGAGGCGCAGGAAGTTGTGCATGCCCCCGCCCGTCTGATCCAGCCGAGACGGGATCACACCGCTGATGGCAATGGCATTTACCCGCGTTTCCCTGGCCGGCTGGAGCTGCCGGTTTTGGGTGCCGTTGTCGTTGCGGCGGCGCTGGTTCACATCGGTTGAAGCCAGCTCTTGGAAGCGGGGAATGGGAATGGGCCGACGGGTCACCTCGTCCAGGATCACCCCCAGCACGGGGTTGCTGCCGGCAAAGCCAGTGGGAGTCTTGTTCAGGTCCAGGGTGAACGGCTCCACATCCACCCAGACCAGGCCATCGCCATCGCCGCCGTTACGGTCGATCTGAACCTGGATGGTGTTGCCGTTGGGCTTGACGTAGAAGCAGAGGCCATTGCGAATATCTTCACTGCCCTTGTGGTTAATGTAGTATCCGTCCGCATACTTGGACGCGGGAGTGTAGGCTTGGATCGCGGCGCTTTTGTTGACGCGGGCGTAAGGGTTGAGCGCCATCTGGGGTTGGATCTCTAGCTCTGGCCGATCCGGCAAGTCTAACCCAAACAGTGGATCCCGCTCCAAAACATTTGAAGGCTCCTTCAGATCCCAAATGCCATTCTTGTTGAGATCCTCGAAGGTAGGATCGGCACCTTTAGGAGAGGTACGCAGAGTGCTGGGTCGGCTGGCACCAGTGTAGGCGGTGTACTTGAAGCGGTCGTTGAAGTTGGGGCGAAACACCCCCGGCACCCAGAAGCCACCGTCTGAGGGAGTGACCTGTTCATCGCCACAGCGAATTTCTCCACTGCCGTTGAGCAGTTGCCGCCGCAGTTGCCGGGCCCAGTCATCGGTACCCACAGCAGGAGTTCCAGAAATCTTAGCTCCAATATTCTCAGCAGGGCGGATGCCCGGCTCTTTGCTGGGGTTGGCTATCTGAGAGGGCAAATTGCCCTTCAGGCCATTGCGGGCGGCATAAGCTGGCTCGCCAAACATCCAGTTAAAGGCCGCTTGCAAAGCTTCGGCAGGGCTGGGCCACTTGGGCAGCTTGGGCACCCCTGCTTTCACTTCCAGCACCGGGGAAAGCTCCGGCTGCAGAGCGATCGTCACGCCTTCGGCAGAAGCCGCGGCCACCATGTTCACGCCAATGGTCTCCGGCTCCGGATCCGCTTGGATTTCCCAGACGGGGCGCAAATCCACCGTGTTGGGCTTGGCCGCCATCCACTCGCCCAAGGGGCTCTCGCCGGGAGCCTCGGGCGCAAAGGTACCTGGCCCGCAGGGAGGGCCTTGACAGTTCAAAGATTGCGTCTCCGTTTTGGTGGCCGGGCAACTTGGGCTGCTGGTGGCGTCAATCCGGTTGCCTATCCGGGTTTGGGTAACCGTTTTGGTTTGGCCGCAGGAAACGCTGACCTGGCTGCAATCGGGTGGCGACCAAGGCCCCCAATTGTAGTTGCAGGTCTGCGGGCAGTTGACCGTCTGGGATTGCGTCTCGGTGTAGCTGGTTCCGCAAACTGCCACTGTGCAGGTGCGGCTGCGAGTTTGGGTGACATTGGTGCCACCGTTGGCCAAGGTGCAAGGAGGAGTCCATTCAGACCAAGCACCGCAGCTAGCACCTGGAGGCTGGCAGGTAAAGGCTCGGGTTTCTTTTTCGGTGAAGGGGCTTTGGCTGCGACAGAGCGGGGTTACCGTGCGGCTGCGGGTTTGGGTAATGGTGGTTTTGTTGCACTGCTGGGTTGGGGTACAGTCGGGCGACCAATTCGACCAGGGCCCATAGTTAAATTGAGGATTGCAGGTGAACTGGCGAGTCATCGGCGTCGGCGGAGTGCCAGGGCAACCGGCAGGCAAGGTGGCCGTTTTGGTTTGGGTAATGGTGGTGGCCACACAGATGTCGGTTTTACATGCAGGAGTCCAGTCTGGCCAGATGGGATCGCAGTTGAGGGGGGTTGCGCAGTACTTCTGGTTGGGTGCTAAAGGCTTCAGCGGATCCGGCTGGCAAGGTTGGTTTACCCCCTGCAGCGGCTTCAGGTACCGCAGGTCGTAGTTTTCTAGATCACTGCCATCGCGAGTGGCAAAGCGCAGGAAGGCATCGTCGGTATTTTCGTAGGTCTGGATCTCCACCAAGTAGGGCGAGGGCTGGGATGGATCCGCGCACTCCAGCTCTAATCGCAGGGTGACCAGGTTACCGCCGCCATCCTGCCAGGCTTCGGCACCCGCAGCATTGGGCCCTAGGCTGAGCGGAGTTCCGTTCCAGGCTCCATTGTTGACAAAAGTGGCACTGGAGCCGTCCCGCCGTCGAATGATCAGCCGCACGCCGTCGTCGCCGTTGAGAATGCGGTAGCTCTGTAGGCCAGGCCAACGCGGATACAGCTCCCCTACCCAGCGCACCACGAAAAAGTCGTTGCCGTTGTTGTTGCCATTTGGCCCGCCCCCACTTCTACGCCGCCAGCAGGAGCGCTGGAAGTTGAAGTGACTTGGAAAGTTGAGGTCATCCGCGTCGATGGGCAGGTTCGGCAGGCTGTTGTTGCCATCGGGCTCCCCACAACTGGGCATCCAGAACCAATCGCCGCGATCCCGCCGATCGGGGCTGCCAGGCGGTATTGACAAACGGCAGAGGGGCTGCAGGATGTCAGACAAAGAGCCGTTGCAAGTGGGGAAGTTACTATATAGCAAACGCTTGAAAGGCGAGCGAGAGTCCAGCGATGTGCTAGTGCCAAAAGAGTACTGGAAGCCGCCCCACCAAGGGAAACCGCTGCCGCTGCGGGCAAAGGGGGCCAGGTTGGTCGGGTTATCGATAGCATTGCGCACGCAGGCCCAGCGTTGGTCGTTGGTGCCACTTGGATTACAGGTAGGCGCACTGGTGGTATAGCCATTGTTGTACTGACCAATGGCATTAGGCACTCCTTGCGCCGGGAACACCGGATCCGGCCAGCGCACCGCCCGCAAGTAGGGCAGGTTGGCATCTTGAGCGCTCGAAGACAGGGGGCCTACGGCTCCGCTGGTGGCAAACCCTGTGTCGCGGTTGTACCGGTTCTGCGGGCTGGTCAGCCAGCCGTTGTAGTACTCGGCCAGCAACCCAGAGCCACCAGGGCTCGGGCAAGGCCCAGGTGGAGCTACCATCACCCAGCGGGAGGTATCCAGCACCGGGTTGCCCAAAGCCGAGATGCGCACACCAAAGTTGGCATAGCCCGTATCGGGCGCCCGCAAGGGCCGCACTGCCGGCACGCCACCGCCCGCCGTTCTGTCATCGTTATTGGGATCCGAATCGGCGTTGTCGAAGGGAGCCAGAATGGTGTCGCGGGCAAACACATCCGGCCAACCCGGCTGGTTGAGGTTGTCGCCCAGGTTCTGGGCCCCGTTCGTGTTGTCAAAGCGCAGAACCCCAGCGCTGTTGGGATCCGGAGCCGGCCAGTTGTTGCCTCGGATCACCAGCGCTTGGTTGAGGAAAGAAGTGTTGGCTCCTAGGTTTGGCCCGCTGCAGCCGTAGTGTTCGTTGCGGCGAGGAGCCGAGGCTCGTTCTGGGCTGCCCTGGTAGTTCCGGTTAGCCACAAAGCTGCTGCCGCCGCCGTTGAGCGTAGCATCCTGCACAAAGCCGTCGTCGATGCTGCCATCGCAGAAATCGGCAGAGAGAATGTTCACCGAGTCGCCCAAGACCTCGCTGGGCCGCCAGAGATCGGCAGGCTGCCGGCTATTGTTTGGGTCTACCACCCGGGCAAAGCGCCGGTCTTCCCGGTTTCCATTGGGTCCGGATCGCAGCCGCCCGTAGAAGTTGCCGTAGAGGCCATCCGCCCCGAAGTTGAGGAGAGTTGTGAACTCCTCCAGCCGATCCCCGTTCCTCGTCTGGTGCAGGTTAAAGTCCCCCTGGATGTAAACGGGGTTGTCGGAAACGAAGGAGAGGCCAAAAATCGCGTCATCAGGGTTGAACCCACCCCGGGCCAATACCGCTCCATTGCGCAGGCGGAAGCCGTAAGGTCGCCGATCCGGATCCGCGTAGTAGTCCACCGGCTTGGGACTAAGTCCGGCATCGGAAACAGGGGGATCCCAGACCGTTTGGCCATTGGCCGTGCCTCGATTCGGCTGACCGGCGTTCATAACGCCAGCGCTGCCCAAAGTGCCGCGGGCGTTTGCGTTGCGCCATCTGGTTAGGTAGCCATTAAAAGTGTCCAAGGGTGGGCGGGCAATGGCATCTTCCCGCACGGCATCTTCCCGGAAGGCGTAGAAAATCCCCCCTTCTCGGTTCTCGCCAATGCCGGCAGGCAGCCAGGTATCCCCGTTGATCAGCCCCCTGTTCTGACCTTGGACATTGTTGGTCAGTAGCGCCAGGTCAATGTTCAGCGCCCGCACCGCCATCGCCTCGCGGCCATCGTAGAAGACAGAATCCTTGAAGGGCACGCGATGGCACTGGTTGCCAATCCGAATGAGATCAAATTGGTTGCTGTTGGGGCCGGCAGCGGTGCAATTGGCCGGTGCATGGGGCAAAGCCCAGTTGCCAATTCCGGAGCGGGGCTGCAGAGCAACCGCGTTTAAGTCGGTTACAGCCTCATAGGTAACCGTCGGAAGGAAAGAGTAAGCGCTGCGCCGCTCGCTCTCCAGAGAATCCGACTCGGTGACACGGGTTGTCGGGAAGATGTAGCGCAGTGGCAGGTAGAACCGGTTGGCTGCCTCTCGGTTCCCGGCACGGCTGGCTTGAATGTCGTTCCAGAGGCTGCCGAGAACTGGGGACGAGCTCCCAGATCCAGAGCTGGTGCCACCAGAACCACCGCCCCCGATGCTGCTACTGCCGCCACCTTGCTGACGGGCAGCCTCCTCGATGCGCAGAATGTTGTCGGCCAGCATGCCCAACATGCAGCCTGCCGTTTGCAGCGTGGTCTGGTCGGCTAGGCTCAGTTGGCTAACGGGGGTACCTCGGTTAACGGTATCGATCACCCGCCGCAGCTCTGAGAAGTTGCCAAAGGCAGTGATAAACGGATCCGGGTGAATGCGGCCCGCTTCTTGCTTGGGTGGATAGGCCCCATCGGGATCGCCGGCAAAATTGGCCAGGTTCGTCAAAGCTGTCCACAGGGGCGTCCCAGGACGCAGCCGCTCACGCATGGGCGCAGGGTCATATTCCCAGACATTGGTGCCCTCGCCGGTGAAGAAGTTGATGCCCAGTTGGCTGGCTTGGTCGCCGGCAGGGAACGTGGAAGCCCGCTGCAAGCTCCAAGGAGTGCCGGGGTGGGCTACCGTGGCCAAGCAAGCTACCGGGAAGCGCCCGTCTTGGTGGCTGTAGTGGTAGACGGCTGTAGCCTGCACTGCCGCCGGGTTATCCCGCAGGGTTAGCCGTTGCCGCGCCTCGTTGCTGATGAAAATGGCCTGCAGCTTGGTGGGATCGTTGGGATCCCCGGGCGGCACCAGAGGCAAAGGCAAAGAATCGGTGCGGGTTAGCTCCAGCCGCTGGCCCACGATCACCCGCAAGCCCTCCACACGGGCCCGCCGCTCCCAATAGCCATCCAAGCCCACCTCGGAAAGGGCGCCTGGGGGTGGGTTGTCTTGCGTTAGAGATTCCCTCTGGTTGTTCTGAGCATCCCCACGGATCGGAGCACCAGCCCTGACACCAAACGTTTGAGCAAAGGTGTCCACATCGCAGCCCCTTGCCGGATCAGGGCTGACCGGTGGGCGGTCATAGCTGGCCTTGGGGCCAAAGCGGTTGTCGGCCCGATACACATCGTCCACGTAGGGGGGGCAGACTTGGTCTTCCGTTGACTGAAAGCCGCCTGCTTGAACTCGTCCTGGTGGGCCACTCTCTGAATTCCGCCTGACATTAATTGGAGAGACTGACCATCCCGCTGGATCCTGGGCGTAGGTTCCGCGGGTACGAATGCGACCAAAAAGCTGTAGCTCCAGCGGATCCAGAGCTACCATCTCAGGAGCTGCGTCGTTTTGAACCGAATCGAAATTGAGGTTATTCAGGCGGGGAAGGGGCGTACTTGGCGGTACATTCGCCACACCAGGATGGGCATCGAAAATTAGCGTGTCACTTTGGCCCTGTCCGGGGTAACCGATAGCCCCTGCCACCAGCTCGCCAAAGGCTGTAATTTCAGAGTTATCGACAGGCATGTAGAAGCAAGACTGCTCGGAGCTGATGGTGAAAGCTCGGAACAAATTGTTGCTGGCGTAACGGAAAAAGAGGCTGCCCCCCGCGTAGATGGCACCGTTCCAGTTGTAGCCAGGAGTGAAGAAATACTCTAGGTCGCCGCGGCTGAAGGCTCCCCATTTGTTAAGCAGATCCCTCCGCCGATCCTGCTGAAATTGCAAAGCCGAAATGGCACGGGTGGTGGAGTCGGCACCCGCAATAGGCAAGGTGACGGCATAGACTTGAAAGGGCTTGTACAACGCAGAGCCAACCTGGAACCAATCCCCCACGTTGGGGTTGACCGTCTGTTCAGCCGGAGAATCGGTACACCCCGCCAAGGCCGAACCCTGCAGTGGCCCACTGCGGATCAGCAGCCGCCGCGCCCGCTCGGTATCCGTCAGGTTAGCCTCAAAGTCGCTGCCGGCAGCCCGACGGGTGTTCAGAATAGTATAAACCGTTACGGAGTCATTGATGCCATTGTTGTCGGTATCCGCCAAGAACCACCAAGCGGGCGCCTGAACCCGGACGTTCAAGTTTTGTCCCGGATTTTGCGGATCCTCCACCTGAATGTTGGTGGCGATCACGAACTGAGTTTCGTCGGGGAGGATGTAGGGCTCATCGGGATCCCGAGGAAGCAGACCCCCTGCCCCATCGTTGATGAGGGCTGCGGCAAATTGCGCATCCGTCGGGGCGCTGTTGGGCAGGCGGGGATCCCGAACTAGGTACTCGATCTTAGCTCTAGCCCGGTCAATGGCCGTATTCAGTTGTCGGCTAATGGTTTGCCCCGCTCGTTCCACCTGGGTTTGGATGCTGCGCTGAGTGGAGCGGGTCAGCAGCCCCACCGTCACCAAGCTCAAGACCAGCACGATCAAAATGGCAACCGGCAGGACGAAGCCCCGCTCGCGAATCTTGCGCTGATCCACCCGTGCTTTCAAAGAGGCGAGCAAGCGCAGGGTGAGCTTGAGCAGCAGCGTGGAAGGAGCAGACATACCGTATCTCGGACAACGTGAAGGGGAAGGCGGCACCCCAGGGATCCCTGTCAAGATGCCAAGCTAGCAACAGTATGGCGGTGATCATGGCCGCCGCAAATCCCCACCTCTGGGGGGAATCCCCAAGCCCTTTCTCCAATTCACAAGATCCCCAGTTGCTGTGCTTTGAGCAGGGCGGTGACACGGTCGCTAGCATCCAGCTTGCGGTAGGCGGTGCTGGCATATTCTTTGACGGTTTCGATGCTTAGGCCCAGACGGCGGGCAATCTGTTTGTTGGCCAAGCCCTCGCTCATCAGTTGCAGCACACACAGCTCGCGGGGGGTGAGCTTGGGCAGCTCCTGTCGGGCAGGCAGCCAGTCTCGTTCGGGGTTGGACAAAATCTGACGGATGACGCGGGCCAATTCCGCCGGGTCGGTCTCTTTGGAAAGGTAGCCTTTGGCCCCGGCGCGGCGGGCTGCCTCAATCAGACCCGGCTCCTGAAAGGTGGTCATCATCACCACCACCACCGGCAGGCCCAGCTCGGTGATTTGCTGGCAGGCGGCGATCCCATCCCCATCCGGCATGCGCACATCCAAAATGGCTACGTCGATGGGGCAACTGCGACAATGGTGGACGGCCTGGGATCCCGTCTCGGCTTCGGCCACCACCTCAAATCCTTGGGCTTGCAGGGCAAACTTCAGCCCCAGCCGGAAGAGGGGATGATCATCGGCAATGAGAACGCGGACAGGGGAAGTCATGGCAGGGGATCCCAGCCGAGGGGGTGCTGGTTTTAATCTGCCCAAGGGGAGATCCCAAATAAAGCGCCCTCACCCCCAGCCCCTCTCCCTTGGGGAGAGGGGGGTTATGGCTTCACCAAGACCATGCCGCGGGCCTGGGGGTCAAAGGTGGGATCCAGCCGGGTTTGGGCATTGTACAGGGCGCCGGTCAGATCCGCCCCCTCCAGAAAAGCGCCTCGCAGGTCGGCCCCCCGCAGATCGGCATTGTGTAACTTGGCCCCTGTGAGGTCGGCGCCGGTGAGGATGGCTCGACGCAAGTCGGCCCCGCTTAAGTTGGCCACCTGCAGATTGGCACCCGTCAGATCTGTCTGCTGCAGGTTGGCCTGCGCCAGATCGGCTTCCCACAAGAAAGCCCCTGCCTGAGCTGAGCCACTCAGATTGGCCCCTCTCAAATCGGCCAGATTGAGGATCGCTTGGGAGAGGTCGGCAGCTTGGAGATTGGCCTGTCTGAGGATCGCTTCTTTCAGGTTGGCCCCACTGAGGTCAGCTCCCGGCAGTTCTGCCCCCGTTAGGTTGCAGGCGGGGCAATCTTTGCTGGGAAAAACAATTTGGGAGCGGCCCAGTTGGGCATCCAACTCCAGTTGGGCAAAGGCCGCAGCCGTCGGGATCCACAGCGCCAACAGCGCTCCCGACCAGAGGCGACTTCCCCTCATCAAGGGCTTTACAGGTTGGAGCCGTGCCCATCCCATGGTTTTCACCGGGATCCCCTCCTACTGCTGATGGTAGCCGCTCTGGCCCATTTCCCCAGGGATCCCCCATATCTTGAGGAGCGCCACTAGCTCTGTTGCGGCTGGCAGCGGGGGCAAAAGTGAGCCGACCGACCTGCCAGCTTCATCCGCTGAATTGGGGTGCCACAGAGGCGACAGGGATCCCCTTCCCGACCGTACACCCACGCTTGCCCTTGATAGTTGCCGTTGAGCCCACGCAGATCCCGGTAATCCCGCAAGGTGGTGCCCCGCTGCTCCAGCCCGGCCCGTAACACCTCGATCAAAGCTTCTCGCAGGCGTGCCTTGGCCACATCCGAAAGCTGAACTGCTGGCGTCAAAGGGTGAATGCCGCTCAGAAACAGGGCTTCGTCGGCGTAAATGTTGCCCACCCCGGCTACCAGCGATTGATCCAGCAGCGCGGTTTTAATAAGACGGCGGCTCTTCTGCAGGGCAGCCTGGAAATAGGCCTCAGAAAAAGCTGGCGAAAAGGGCTCCGGCCCCAAAGTCTGCAGGGTGGGGATCACCGCCTCCAGCTCAACACCGGCAGGCACCAGCCACATCTGGCCAAAGGTGCGCTGATCCACAAAGCGCAAGTCCCACCCTTCCTCGAAGGCCAAACGAACACGAGTGTGAGCTGATAAAGGGGTGGATCCCTGCACCCAGAGCAACTGCCCGGTCATGCGCAGATGCACGCCCAGAACAGCTCTCGAATCCAGGGATCCCAGGAGATACTTTCCTCGCCGCTGCCACTGGGTAAAACGGGTGCCAATCAAGCTCCGCCCAAACATCTCCCCTGCAGGGTAGGCAATGGTGCGGGCCAGGAGCACCTCCACCGCAAGTATCCGCGGCCCCAAGGTGAGGCGTTGCAAATCTTGCCGAACTGTTTCAACTTCCGGCAGTTCAGGCACAGAACGACTTGCTCAAGAACACAGTCCCCGGCATCAGAACTTTGGCTTAGCTGGCCGGAGCGGCTTTGGCCTTGGCCTTGGGAGCTTCCAACACTTCCAGCTCATCTTCGCGGAAGTTGTTGGTGTTGATGTTGTAGTAGTTGATCTTGTCAAAGCGGACGATCACCGGGTAGAGAATGCCGCTGGTATCCACCGCCGCAACCGTTCCCACATCCCGGTACCAGTAGGATTCTTTCCGCAGCACACGGACTTTGGCACCACGCTGAATTGCCATGAGGGTTATCTCCATTGACCTGAACTCAGATTACCCTAGTCCGTGAGAAGGCTGCGATTTCCGAATTTTTGTAACAGGGATCCGCCCGTGTCTTCCTGGGTTTTCGGGGCCGACAGCAGATGAACCGTCGCACCTGTGGAGCCTGGCTATTGGGTTCTGCTTTGACCTGGGGCTTGCAGGGGAAATCTGCAGGGCTGCCCCATCCGCGCGATTTTGCCGCCGTCCTCAACCTGAACACCGGTCGTTTAACAAGGGTTTGGCAGCCGGAGCAGGCTTCCAGAATCAGGGCCAGCCCTGGCTCAACCGTCAAATGCGCCGTTGCCGCCGCTGCTCTGCAGACCGGGATCAGCTCCGGCGAGCGCTTGATCCACTGTCCGGGTTGGTGGGATCCGCCGCCGCAACTGGGGTTGGGCCGGCTACCCTGCTGGGATCCCCGTGGACATGGAACCTTGAACTTGCGCCAAGCCCTGGCCCAGTCCTGCAATGTGTACTTCTACCAGTTGGGCTGGGAGCTGGGGGCCGATACCCTGGTGGAGTGGCTGCGGCGCTTCGGCCTAGGGAGTGTGCAGAATACAACTCCGGCTCCGCTCTTGGCGACCGGTCTGGCTGGGCCGGTGGATCCCTGGGAGCTGTTGGTTTATGGGGGCGTGATTGCCCGCCGAGGTGTACCCCTTTCTGGCGAGGTCTCCCTGCCTGCCCTCTCTTTACCGGAGTGGATTTGGGAGACTCTCCATGCCAGCATGAGCCTGGCGGCAACAGCGGGCACCTGTCGCGGCATTGCCCCAGAAGGGATCCCAGTGGCAGCCAAGTCTGGCACCATCCTCAATCCTCAACGACGAGGACGACCAATTCTCTGGGCAGAAGATTTTCAAGCCTGGTTGCTGGCCTTTTGGCCCCTGCCGGATCCCAACTGGACGCTGGTGCTGCACCTGCATCAGGGCAAAGCCTATGAGGCGGCCATTCCCCTGGCGCGGCAGATCATCGCCGCCATCGGCAGCGGGTGACCACCTTGCTTGCGATCATGAAGAAATGCAAACTATACTGAAGGTCAAGTGCCGTTCTCGTTTTCGTTCTTTACGGATCCCACTCCCTGTCGTTCCCATTTACCCTGGAGGTTCTCATGTCTAATCCCAATTTGTCTGAGCCCAAGTTTGGCTTTAACGAGTATGCCGAGCGCCTCAACGGTCGGGCTGCCATGATTGGCTTTGTGTTGGCCATTGTCATCGAAGCGGTGACGGGCCAAGGCGTTGCTTCCTGGCTGGGCCTGATCTAAGAGACCTCAACTTACCGCCTTTTGGCTTTTCCTTGGGTCTGCTGGCTTGCAGGCCCTTTATTGTATTGAGCAGGGTATTGAGCAGGAAGCGTGACTGCACCAGTTGTAGCCGTTCTGAATGGCAACAAGGCTTGAGCGGGCACCAACTACTCCAAGCAATTCCGACAGCGCCGAATCTTTCCCTTTCTCCCTCTGAGGGAGGAGCTGGTGTAAACTACCCGACACCCGCGCTATGCGCAGGGTGCGGGCTTTATCCCAATCCCTAGCGGCCCCAGAGGACAGCTAAGTTTCGGAATTTCAGGCG
>NZ_JBSSCC010000039.1:0-25892 GCF_054059455.1 Thermostichus sp. MS-CIW-23
CTTCTGCCATTTGTTTTCATCTAAAAAAACCAACTTCATCCTCTTTCCTCTATAAACTATTCTCTCTATCCTAACATAAGATCAACACGACCTAGGACGCGACCACCATGCGGCCATCAACATCAAGCACAGGGCGGTGGGGCATCCCGTTCTTTTCGCGTCAGCGGGACGGAGTCCTTGAAGCCCGCACTCTCTCGCTTTGGCGGCGCGGAGCGCTTTGCGTCAGCATGAGTGTGGGAGTATGTCACGCTGAAGAAATCTGCAGGGATCCAGTTGGGGACATGTCGAATCCTGCTGCTGTCCGAGACTTGTCTGCTAGCCTGAAGATCGGCCAGGTGGCTCTAGCAGCCGGCTTGCCTGTACGCACGGTGCGCTACTACGAATCGATAGGCCTGCTGAAGCCAACGGTGGAACGGGCGGAGTCCAGCTATCGGCTGTTCGACCCTTCGGTTTTGGTTCGTCTGGCCTTTATCCGCCGCTGCCAGAGCCTGGGCCTGAGCTTAGAAGAAATCCGCCAAATCCTGGATGTCCACGACCGAGGGGAGCAGCCTTGTCCAGAAATTCGCCAGCATCTGCAAGGCAAGCTGCAGGAGATTGAACAGCGAATTGCCGATCTGCAAGCGCTGAAAAGCCAAATTCAAGGTCTCCTCTCCGATTGGCAGATCCCCCCTGCGGCTGCTGATGAAAAAGAGGTGATCTGCCCGATTTTGCAAAAACCAGAGGCCAGGGGCGGCAAGGGCAACAGCCGTTACTCCACTGTTACCGACTTGGCCAAGTTGCGCGGCTGATCCACATCGGCTCCGCGGCGCAAAGCCATGGCGTAGGCGAACAACTGCAGGGGGATCACGTTCAGAACCGCCGACAACAGGGGTGTCGTGCTGGGCACCTCGATGATGTGGTCGGCTTTCTCCCGCACCTGGGTGTCTTCGGGGTTGATGAGGGCGATCACCCGTCCCCCCCGCGCCCGCACCTGTTCGATGTTGGAGAGCATTTTTTCGTAGACGGGATCCCGGGTGGCAATGCACACCACCGGCACCCGCTCGTCGATGAGGGCGATAGGGCCATGCTTCATCTCCCCTGCCGGGTAGCCTTCGGCGTGGATATAGCTCACCTCTTTCATCTTCAAAGCTCCTTCCAAGGCAATCGGGGCGTTAACCCAGCGGCCCAGATAGAGCATGTTGGCAACATGATGGTACTGCTCCGCCAGTTGGTCGTAGAGGGCGGCGTCCTTCAGCAGCAGGCTGATCTTGCCCGGCAGCTCAATCAAGGCTTGCAGGTGGGTTTGGATCTGGGCCGGGCTGAGGATCCCTTTGGCTTGGGCCAGTTGCAGGGCCAGCAAATACCCCGCCACCAACATGCCGGTAAACACTTTGGTGGAAGCCACGGCAATCTCCGGCCCGGCATGGATGTAGAGAACCCCGGCATCCGCCAGACGGCTGGCCTGGGATCCGATGGCGTTGACAATCGCCAGAGTCGGGATCCCTTGGGTGCGGGCCTCGCTCATGGCTGCCAGCGTATCGACGGTTTCTCCCGACTGGGTTAGAGCCAGCAACAGGTGGTTGGGGCGCAACACCGGCTGGCGGTAGCGAAACTCAGAGGCATAGTCCACCTCCACGGGGGTACGGGCCAAGCTCTCGATGAAGTACTTGAGCACCCAGCAGGCGTGCCAGGCAGTACCACAGGCTACGGCGTGGATGTGCTCAATGTGGGCCAGTTGCCCCTCAGAAAGCGCTAGCCCCTCCAGTGTCACCCGGCCCTGTTCCAGATCCACCCGCCCCCGTAGCGTATCGGTGGTGGTGCGGGGCTGCTCAAAGATCTCCTTTTGCATGAAGTGCTTGTAGCCTCCCTTGGCGGCTGAGACGGGATCCCAGGCCACGGTGATGCTGGATTTGCGCAGCTCCTCGCCGGTAATGCGCAGGTAGCGCACTTGAGACTCCGTGAGAACCGCCATTTCCCCATCTTCTAAGAACACCACCTTGCGGGTATGGCGGACAATGGCAGGCAGATCGGAGGCCACGAAGTTTTCCCCTTCTCCCTCTCCCACCACCACGGCTCCGGCATTGCCCAAACGGGCTGCGATCAGCCGATCCGGCGCCTCCCGATCCAGAGCCACTACGGCGTTTCCCCCCCGCAGTTGCCCCATGACCTGGCCAAAGGCCGCCTCAAAGGAGCCCAGCTCTTCGGTGTAGAGACCCAGCAGTTGGGCGATCACTTCCGTATCGGTTTGGGAGCGAAATGGGATCCCCCGCTCCAGGAGACGCTCCTTCAGCTCCAGGTAGTTTTCCACAATGCCGTTTTGGATCACCACAATGCGCCCGCGCTCGTCGCAGTGGGGGTGAGCATTTTCTTCGGTCACGCCGCCGTGGGTGGCCCAGCGGGTATGTCCGATCCCTACCTTGGCGGTGGGCATGTTGGCGGTGAGCTTCACCAGCAGGTTGTGCAGCTTGCCGGTGGCGCGAACAATCCTCAATCCCTCTTCGGGATCCACCGTGGCGATGCCGGCAGAATCATAGCCCCGATACTCCAAGGTGCGCAGGCCCTCCAACAGGATGGGGGCAGCCCACTGAAAACCCACGTAGCCGACAATGCCACACATTCCTCACACCTCAACCTCAGTCGCGCCAGCGTTGCGTAGCCATAGGGGGTGCCGTAGGCACAGCACCTTATCCGCAAAGCCTACCCCAGGTTGGGGATCCCTTCAACGGCTTTGGCCGACGTTGTTCACCTCAGCGGGTTGCCAATTTATGGGGAAGTCTGCGGCTGCCATCCTTGGGATCCAGGGGCAACTCCCTGGGCAAAAGAGACGGGCGCAAAACGAGAGTGATACCCTTCGGCCACCGCGGGCTGGATCCCATCTTCCCCAGGGACGCTGGAGACCAAGTTGCTCAGCCCCAACACCAACTCTCGAATGCCGCGGCGAAACTGGGGATCCCCGGTCAGCTCGTCGATGTCGGCGGTGATCTTTTGCATGTTTTGAAAGGTGATGCGCGCCGAATCGAGGGTTTGGCGCAGCGTGGCCAGGGTGCCCGGATCGTTGAGGCTGGCGGCAATCTGCTGCAGATCTTCGGTAGCTTGGGCCACGTTCTCCGCAGCCGCTCGCACCTCGGCCAGGATCTGGCGCACATCGGCCTGGAGTTGTGGATCGGTAACCAGCGGGCGCACCGCGCTCGACATGGCCTGTAGATCGGCGCTCACCTGCTGAATGTTCTCCAGGACGGCGTTAAGGGAAGTGCGGTTTTGATCCACCAGGGCGGTGAATTGATCGGCAGCCGCTTGAAAACTGCGGGCAGTTCCCCTCACAGCCCCAGCCGCGTCTTGGATGGCTGTGGCAGCGGTCGTGAATTGCGACAAGTCCAGATCTTCGGTGCGCAGGGCAGCTACTCGCTCTTCTACGGTTTCTGAAAGACTGGCTACGCTATTGGCGACGCGGGTGATCCCCTCCAGAGTGGTGTTAAGGGTATCGAAGAGCTCGTCCTCGTTGACCCGTGTGAGCAATCGATCCAGCCTAATCAATAGCTGGCCAAAATCCACTCCAGGGGTTCCCTCCACCACATCTCCATTGCAAACCATTTGGCTGCTGTCGCAGTCTGGCGCCAGGGGGGATCCTGTCAACTGGACGTTCAGTCGGGGCAGGATATCCATCACCGTTTCCCCCACCAACCCCGTCTGTTTGGTTACAAACAGGGCGTTGCGGGGAATAGCCAAAGGCTGGTCAATGGCCACCTGCACCTCCACTTGATTGGGTTGAGGCGTGATACGCTCCACCCGACCTACGGTTACCCCCCGCAGCCGCACACTGGATCCCTCGGCCAGCCCGGCCACGTTGGTATAGGTGACGGTAAATTGAAAGCCGCGACTGCCAAAGCGCAGGTTGTAGATCCACAAAAACAGGCCGGCAAAGCCCAGCGCCCCCGCCAGGATCAACAGGCCCACTGCCCCTTCTCGCACTGCTCGCGAACGCATCACACCTGCCCCGCCACTTGAATTGGCCCTTCTACGCTACCGCTGAAAAACTGCCGCACAAAGGGGTTATCGCACGTTTCGATCTGCTGCACGGATCCCTCCCACTGCACCCGCCCCTGGGCCAACAACACAATGCGGTCGGTGGCGCGGTAAATGGTGCTGTGTTGGTGGGTCACCACAATGTAGCTCTCACAGGCTTTTTTCACCTGCTGCAGCTCCCGGATGAGATCTTCAATTACCGTGGAGGCAATGGGATCCAAGCCCGCTGTGGGCTCGTCGTACAGCAGCAATTGGGGCTCATCCTGGGGCAGAGAAGGATCCTCCATAATGGCGCGGGCGAAGCTGGCCCGTTTGCGCATCCCCCCCGAGAGTTCTTCTGGCAGGTTGTGCTCTTTGCCCGCCAGTCCCACCGCCTCCAGCTTGGCGGCCACCAATTCCTGAATACGGGAGCGGGGCAACTGCGAGTGCTCGTAGAGCAAAAACCCCACGTTTTCTTCCACCGTCAGGGAGTCGAAGAGGGCGGCCTGCTGAAACACCATCCCTACTCGCAAAGGGGGAGTTGCATGATGGGCTTGAATCTCCGGGAGCGGGATCCCGCACCAGAGCACTTCTCCAGCGTCTGGCTCCGTTAGGCCGGCGATGATGCGCAGCAGCGTCGATTTCCCGGTGCCCGAAGGCCCCACCAGGCCCAGGGCCTCACCCCGGTACACCTTCAGATCCACGTGGTCAAGCACCACCGTCGAGCCGAAGCGCTTGGAAACTTGGCGCAGCTCCACCAAGGGGGCAGTGCTCTGCACTGCTGGCATGCTCAGAACCTCCGCCCTCGCCAAAGGCTGGAGCCTATTTTCCGCGGCCTGCTGCTCCTTTGGGCTGTCTATGCTGCTTCTGAAGCACTTGACCAATGATTTCAAGCAAAACTGGGGGCTCAGGATGCTTCCCTCCTTGAGTCGGCTTCACTGCTAGTTTAGGAGTCGGCAGGGGCCAAGGCAATGAAGCAGCCCACAGCCCTATCAAGGCAGATCAGGGATCCCTGGCGATAGGCCCAAGCCGTACCTCTCCTCTCCATTCTCTCTGCTCTGCAGCTCAGGGGCGAGGTCTTCCTCAAGGGCAGCCACCCAACCGGAGGGGACGATCTCCATCTCGTCTGTAACCCCTGCTCTTTTCCCTTCCCTCTTCTCTCCGTCAGCCAGCTCCGGCTGTTCATCCTGCTCCGAATTGAGTTTCACGCGCCGCGAGAAACCCCAGACAAATAGGGGGATCACAGCCACCACCATCCCCCACTCCGGGATCTCGATTTGGGGGAAAAACACCTCCAACAACATGGTGCTCCCCACCAAGGCGATGATGGCAAAAGCGGCGTCTTCCAGGTGAGAGAACTCGTCCAACCAACGCAAAAACAGAGAAGCCATGTAGCGCATCAGGGTAATGCCGAGAATGCCGCCGAGGATGATTACCCAAGCCTTGCGGGAGACGCCCACCGAAGCGGCGATGCTGTCGAAAGAAAAAACCAGATCCGTCAGTTCCACCATCACCAGGGTCTGCCAAAAATTGGCGTGGCGGGTGATGTCCTGTTCTTGGCCTTCTTCCTCGCCCCGAAAGTGCTGCCAGGCTAGCCAGAGCAGATAACAGGCCCCCAAGAATTGGGCGGGCGGATACTCCACCAACCAAACCGCTGCAAAGACAATGGCGATGCGAAAGCCGTAAGCGCCGATGATGCCCCAGCGCAAGGCCCGATTTTGTTGCTGAGGGGTGGGCAGATGTTTCACCAGAGCCGCCAGGGCAACGGCATTGTCCGCAGAGAGGGCGGCCTCCAAAAACACCAGAGCCACCACCAAGAAAAGATCTGCCCAGGTGAAGGACTGAGTCATCCCTTGTGCCAGGGTCAAGGTCGCTCCCATCGCATCTGTTGCATTTTTGACAAGTGTTGCATCAATTAGCATATTCGCGCGTTTTGTCCGCCCCAGTCAGTCCAACACAGCAGTTAACCAGCGTAGGAACCCTCCCCATCTTCGGATAAAGGTACCCCAGAAAAAGGCATGAACCCAGTTAGGTGACCAGAGGCAACACCCTCAAACTCCCGAAGGATGGGAAAGAGAAAGCCCAAGCCTAAACTATGGCCTGAGTATAGCCTGTTTGGCTCAGGATCCATTTACAGTTCTTAACCTTCTGAAATCTGGCCATCCTCTGTTGGATCTCCAGTGAGGCCGGATGAGCTCAGTCGAGCCGCCAGCCGTTGTCCACAGCGCAGGATCTGGCCTGCTAGAATGGCCGCCCCGAAACCGTTATCGATGTTCAGCACTCCCACCCCCGCCGCGCAAGAGTTGAGCATGGTGAGCAGGGCAGCCAAGCCCTGGAAGCTGGCCCCGTAGCCAATGCTGGTGGGCACAGCGATCACCGGACAATCCGCCAGACCCGCCACCACACTGGCCAAGGCCCCCTCCATGCCCGCCACCACGATCAGCACGTCCGCTTGCAGGGCCGCCCGGTTGTGCAGCAGCCGATGGATCCCGGCCACCCCCACATCCCAGAGGCGCTTCACCTGAAATCCGGAAAGCTCCAGCGTGAGGGCGGCTTCTTCTGCCACCGGTAAGTCGGCAGTGCCGGCGGAGATCACGCTGACCTGTCCAGGATGGCTGACCACCTGCTGGGACGGGATCCAACACAAGCGGGCCAACTCGGAATACTGGGCCTGGGGCAAGCGGCTGCGGATCTCGGCATACACCTGGGCTTCGATGCGGGTGGCCAAGGCCAGGGATCCCCGCTGGTGGAGTTGCTCCAGGATCTGGGCAATCTGATCTGGGGTTTTGCCCGGCCCCCACACGGCTTCAGGAAAGCCCGTGCGCAAGGGACGGTGGTGATCCACATGGGCGAAGTCTCCCACCGGCTCGAAGGGCAGAAAGCGACAGGCTTGCAGGGCTTGCTCTGGGGTGAGCTCCCCTTGGGCCACCGCCCGAAACAGATCCTGCAGCGCTGTCGTGGAAGGGGGGTTCATGGAAGGTGAGTTCAATCTGCAACACTCGGCTTGGATCTTGCCTGGATCTACTGGGCCAAAGACCCGCGCGGGAAAAACAACACCGGATGCCAACTTTGCCGCAAAATCTCGCCGGTTAGGCTGCGAACCGACCACTCCCAAAAGCTGCCCACATGGGGGGAGGCAGTGGCAATGGCCGTCATGTCTTCATCGGCAGCAGTAGCTAGGATCTCTTTGAGAGGGGATCCCACCCGCACCAGGGTGCGCAGCTGTACGGGCTTCACCCGCTCGCTCAGGGGTTCAAGCACCTGGGCCAGGTCAGCCTCGGCTTTGCGTTGGAGCACCTCCACCGGAGTTCCTTGGTTGCGGCGGGCGCTGGGATCCACCACGTAGAGCAGGGTAAGCGTCTGGCACTGGGAAGTACCGGGCAGCAGGTGGCCGAGATGGTTCAGCAACTGCTGACGCGGCTGCTCAAAGTCAAAGGGCACCAAGAGGCAGCGAAACAGGTGGCGGCTGCGCAAGCGCAATTCTTCCAGGGTAAAGGTAGCCAGCAGCTGGGGGCGCATCACCAGTAGGGGGATTTTCAGCTTCGGCAACAGCGCCATGGTGGTGCTGCCGAACAATTTTTCGGCGAGCAGATTGTGGGTGCCCATGCCTGTGATTAACAGATCGCAGCCGTAGGCTTGGATCCCTTTTAAGATCGCCTCTGCCGGCTTGCCCACCTGCACCAGAGCCTCGACTTCCAACCCTGCTGGGATCGGGTTCAGCAGCTTCTGCAACTGGGTCTGCTCTGCCTGGACTTCGGGGGTAATGTCGTCGGGAATGCCGATGTCGTCCTCTTGCCAATCTACGCTGCGGACGAAGGTGACGCGCTCGATGCCATTGCTGTGCAGATCTTCTAGACACTTGCCAAAACGCTGCAGGCCATCTCGGCGGTCGGTGGCAATTAACACGTTTTTAAACATATCGTTTTGAGCATTAGGAGAGAGGGTAGCCGGCTCAAGAGCAACGCTTTGGCCCGCAGCGATCCTAAGCTAACACCTTGCGGGGTTGTTCCCAAGGCAGCAGCTCCGGATCCCTCTTCAGCGTCGATTGCTCACCGGTTGGGATCCGCCAGGTTGCGAAACTGGGTGTACTGGCTTTCGAACAGCAGGCGCACGGTACCGGTGGGGCCGTTGCGATGTTTGGCAATGATGACCTCGGCAATGCCGCGATCGCTGGTGTTGGGATCGTAGTACTCCGGGCGATAGATCATCATCACCAGATCGGCATCCTGCTCGATGCTGTTGTGAACTAGCAGACCGTTGGCCACGAAGTTGTGGTGGCGGGGCATTTCGACGTCGTAAACCGGCTGAGGCTCCCCCGGCTCGCTGATGAACACCACCGGATCCCAGATCAGCCCCTCCTGCACCACCACCGCCACCTCTTCCTCCAATTGCAGCTCGTCGAGGGTTTTCCAGCCGTCTGGGGTCAAGAAGGGATGGTTGCCGGTGGCGCGAATGGAAAAGTTGAGGCGGGTCTTCAGAACACAGGTGGGCTGCCGACCACTGCAAAACACTTTCACAGGCTGTTGGGGCACCAAGCGCCCGCGCCCGTTCAAGCTGAGCAGGCGGGGCAGTTCCGCCGAAGCCGGCAGGGCCGCCAGTTGATCCAGCCGCCAGATCTTGCCGCGATCCGCATCCATCACCTGCGTATCCCCGGCCAGACAGCCCGATTCCCGCAGATCCGCCAGCTGTGGACGTTTGTCGGAGCGAGACTCAACAGCTCGACTGAGCTGAGAAAGCACCAGCACCGGCACCATCAGCTCTTTGGCCATGGCCTTGAGGCCACGGGTAATGCGCGACAGCTCCTGCACCCGGTTGTCGGCGGCGGATCCCTGCATCAGTTGTAGGTAGTCGATCAACACCATCCCCAACGTTCCCCCCTGTTCCGCCTGCAAACGCCGCGCTTTGGAGCGAATTTCTGTAACGGTACAGTCGGGGGTATCGTCGATGAACAGGGGCAATTGCGATAAAAAACCAATGGCTTGTCCCAGGCGCTGCCACTCGTGTTCGCTGATGCGCCCAGAACGCAGACGGCTGCTGTCGATGCGGGCTTCGCTGGCCAAAAGCCGCTGCACCAGTTGCTCTCGTGACATTTCCAAGCTAAAGATGGCGACCGGCTGCTTGGCATAGGCAGCCACATTTTGGGCAATGTTGAGGGCAAGACTGGTTTTCCCCATCGAGGGACGACCGGCCAGGATCAACAAGTCGGATCGCTGCAAGCCCTGAGTCAGGTTATCCAGGTCGATGAATTTGGTCGGGATCCCAGGGAGCTGAGCCCCACTCTGGAACTTCTCTTCCAAATCCGAGAAGATATTGACCAAAACCTCGGAGGCCGGGATAAGACTGCGCTGCACCCGCTCTTGGGTGAGGCCAAACACCTGCTGCTCGGCTTGATCCATCACCTGAGACAGGGGCTGACTGGTATCGTAGGCCAAACGAGCCAAGGTATTGCTCACCTGGATCAACTGGCGGCGCATGTATTTATCCATCACCAGGCGGGCATACTGGTCGATGTTGACGCTGCTGACGGTTTGCTCCAGCAGACGACGGATCGCCCCTGTTCCCCCCACCCGCTCCAGAAGATGATGATCCGCCAACCAAGCAGACACAGTCATCAGGTCGGTGGGTTGGCCTTGGCTGTGCAGTTGGAGAGCAGCCCGGTAAATCTCTTGGTGGGCAGAGATGTAGAACATCTCTGGTCGCAGAAACTCCGCGACCCGCACCAACGCATCCGGATCGAGGAGAATGCCCCCCAGGATTTCCTCCTCGGCTTCAATGTTTTGAGGAGGAAGCCGATCCCCACCCGTTAAGTCGTAATCGCTGATCACCACAAGCCAGGATAGGAAAATCAACCCAGCCCTAGGGCAACCGGCCTCTCAGCCAGTCAGCTCCAATCGTCAGGCGGGTCAAGCTCTAGGCTGAGCATACCCGCTTGTTGCCTAAGGCAAAAACCCTACTCACCCCGGGATCCCTCACGGGAACTCAGGGATCCTCGAAGGTGAGTCCTCATTCGGGAGTAACCTGAATGCGCAGCGTAGCGGTAACTTCGGGGTGTAACTTTACCTGCACGGGATAAACCCCGGTTTTTTTGATTTCCTCGTTGAGGAGAATGTTGCGGCGGTCGATATCTAGACCGCTGGTAGCCAGCACCACCTCAGCAATATCGCTGGTGGTCACCTGCCCAAATAGGAGGTCGTGTTCTCCCACTTTCTTACGGATGACGAAGCGACCAATGGTCTCCAGAGCGGTCTTGTAGTTTTCCGCCCGTTGTTTTTCTGCCAGTTTACGAGCCGCTTCCTGCTCCAGACGCATCTGCTGCTCTTTCAATATGCCAGGGGTAACCCGCACCGCCATCTGCCGCGGGAAGAGGTAGTTGCGAGCATAGCCGGGCTTGACGTTGACAATCTCTCCGGGCTTGCCCAGCCCTGGGATCGCCTGGCGCAGCACAACCTGCATGTTACGTTTCGACATCGGGGAAGGCACTTCATTTTCTCGACAGCCTTCCATTCTAGAGGCTCAGTAGAGCCATTGTCAGCTTATGGTCATTTCGATTCAAACCAGGACACTGCACCCCCACCTAGAACGTTGGTCGCGCCGTCGCGTCAGCGTTACGGAGCAATAATGTACGGGGGAAGAAGGCTTTTCTCAATAGCCCAGGCGTCTCACCCTAGCCTGAAACGACTATAAACTCCAAAGCAAGCTGCCCCCTACGCCTCAGCCCTTTGGCATGAGGGATCCCTTCTCGGAGCTCATTGCCGATGAAGCTCTCTTGCCGCTCGCAACCCCGGTAGGAAGACAAGAAGCCACCTTGTTTCTAAACCAAAAATGCGGAAAATGCGGAAGGTTATTTGTTTCAGGAAATACTTAGCAGAGGGTATAGAGTGGCTGACACCAAAGGGGATCCCTTGAGGGGTTTGCAACATTTGGCGGATATCCCCAGAGATAACCTGGGCTTAACCTCGTTTTAACTAAAAACAACTGGCCTTTACGTTATAGTAGCTGCGCGGACTGGCGAAGTCTTCAATGGAGCGTTCCCGAGGGAACCCTGCGTGCTCAAAGGGATCCCTGGGATGTTGCGATCGGTTGAAGGCTTGTTGAGGATCGCAGGCCTAGCTTGAGGGTTGCCTCCAAGCTTCCAGGCGGTAGTGGCATACCCAGCCCGACGAGTTTTGATTGGGTTGGGTAAGGTTCTCGAGTGAAGTAGCCTTTTTTAGATCTGGGCTAGGATTTTATCTTCATCTGGGAGAGGAGATCTGTATGGTGACGTTGCACCCCTTGGAGCGTCGTTCTTTCCTGAAGTTTCTATCTGCCACTGTTGCCGGCTTTGCGGCCAGTCAGACGAATTGGCAGCGGGTGTTTGCTCGGCAGACCATCACCATCAATGGCGCTGGGGCGACCTTCCCGGCCCCCATCTATCAAACTTGGGCCCAAGAGTTTGGCAAGAAAAACCCTAACATCCAGGTCAACTATCAGTCTGTAGGAAGCGGTGCGGGTCGTCGGCAGTTTGTAGCCCGCACGGTCGATTTCGGTGCCAGTGACAGCGTGCCCCGTCCTGAAGAGATCAACCAAATTGAGAATGAGGCTAACCCTCCCAAAGGGATGGTTTCTGTACCCATGGTGGGCGGAGCGTTAGTTGCAGCGTACAACATTCCTGGGGTGGGCCCCGAAATCCGCCTTTCCCGCCTGGCACTGGCGAATATCTTCCTGGGCAAGATCAAGAACTGGAACGATCCCCTGCTGGCTGGCCTTAACCCAGGGGTGACTTTCCCGGATTTGCCGATTACCGTCGTGCATCGCTCTGATGGAAGTGGTACCACCGATATCTTCACCACTCACCTCAACGCTATTAGCCCAGAGTGGAAGCAAAAGGTGGGTCGCGGCTCTTCGGTAAACTGGCCAACCGGCGTAGGGGCGCGTGGGAACGAAGGGGTTTCCGAGCAGATCAAGCAAATTCCTGGCTCGATTGGCTACGTGGAATTCGGCTTTGCCAAGCTCAACAACCTGAACATTGCCCGTCTGGAAAACCGGGCAGGCAAGTTTGTAACTCCCAACGTCGAGACGGAGAAAGCGGCGCTGGCCAGAATTCAGCTCGACGAGCGTTTGCTGGGGGTCGATCCGGATCCTAGTGGGGAAGACTCTTACCCTATTGCGGGCTACACCTGGATCCTTGCCTACAAGGTTTACCCCAAAGCCGAGACTTCCAAGGCCGTTAGAGAGTTTCTCCGCTACGGCCTCACTGAGGGGCAGGCTTTCGCTGAGCAGTTGGGATATGTCCCTCTGCCGGAAGAAACGCGGCAAAAAGCTCTGGCTGCGCTGGAAGGCATTACCCCGTAAAAACTCTTACCAACCACTTCTGGCTTCAGGCGGATGAATACCTTTTTTTCTGACAGCAGTTCTATGTTTCGGCCTCGGCCGGTTTTCCAGCGCCGGCGCGACCAGGTTTTTATCTGGGCTACGCGGATTGCCGTGTTTTTCTCGGCCTTCCTGCTGCTCTGGATTGCTCTGGAGATCGGCATTCAGTCTTTACCTGCTATAGACAGGTTTGGACTAAGCTTTTTCTGGAACACCACCTGGGATCCGGTCGAGGATATCTATGGGGCCTGGCCACAGATCTACGGCACGCTAGTGACTTCTCTCATCGCTCTGATTGTGGGGGTTCCTTTTAGCTTTGGCATCTCTATTTTTCTGAGCGAGGATTTTCTTCCGAAGTCCTTGCGTCTGGCTCTGATCATTGTGGTTGAGCTGTTGGCGGCTATTCCCAGTGTGGTGTTCGGCATTTGGGGATTGTTTGTCTTCATCCCCTTCTTCCGCCCCGTTCAGATGTTCCTGTACGAGAACTTCAATTGGCTTCCCATTTTCAGCACACCACCGATTGGGCCGGGGATGCTGACGGCAGGGGTTGTCTTGGGGATCATGATCATCCCCATCATCACGGCCATCGCCAGAGAGGTTTTGGTGGCTGTTCCTCCTGAGCTGCGCGCGGCTGCCTATGCGATGGGGGCTACGCGATGGGAAGCCATTTTTGGAGTGGTACTACCGGCTGCGATTGGGGGTATGTTGGGGGCTGTGGTGCTGGGTTTGGGACGCGCCCTGGGCGAGACCATGGCGGTGGCAATGCTGATTGGCAATGCGCGGGGGATTAGAGTCTCGCTTTTGGCCCCTGCCAGCAACATCCCTGCATTGCTGGCCAGCGAGTTTGCAGAAGCAGCCGACGAGCAGATCTCGGCTCTGATGTATGCGGCTTTGATCTTGCTGGTCATTACGCTGGTGGTCAACATCATCGCTGAGCTGATGGTTCGTCAGGTCAAGTTTGCTTTGACGGCTTCTCGGGAGTAGAGGAACATGGCGACACAAGTGGCAGCACAGGCCAATTTGTTCAAACGCAAAGTCAGATCCAAGCGCGTCGTGCTGGACTGGGTGATGACAGGCCTGATCTTTGCTTCCAGCATTTTTGCGATTGTTGTGCTCGCTTCCATCCTTTACTATGTTTTCGTCAATGGCATTGAGCGCTTCAATTGGCAGACCTTAACCCAGCTTCCTCCTCCTCCTGGCGATCAGGTAGGCGGCTTTGGCAACGCTGTGCTGGGAACGATCATTGTGGTATCGATTGCCATTACAATCACTTTCCCTATTGGTCTATTTGCTGCGATCTATCTCTCGGAGTTCGGCCAGAACAGTTCTACAGCATCATCTCTGCGTTTCATTATCAAAGTGCTGACGGGGGTTCCTTCCATCATCGCTGGCGTGTTCGCCTATGGGGTGCTGGTGCTTTCCACCAAGACCTTTTCTGCCCTTTCTGGCGGAGTAGCTCTATCGGTATTGACTTTGCCGATCATCATCCTCTCCTGCGAGGAGGCTCTGCGCTTGGTGCCGGCGGACACTCGGGCTGCCGCCTACGCCTTGGGAGCTTCGCGGGTGCAGACTGTGTTTCGGGTCGTTTTGCCAGCTGCTTTGCCGGTCGTTCTGACGGGAGTGACCTTGGCCATTGCCCGAGCAGCTGGGGAGACTGCACCTCTAATTTTTACTGCTCTGTTCAGCTTTCTATGGCCTGATGGTCTGCTGAAGCCAGTAGCCTCGTTGGCGGTGCTGATCTACAACTTTGCCATTGTTCCCTTCGAGAACCAGCAGAAAATTGCTTGGGGAGGAGCCTTGGCTTTGGTGATTCTGGTTTTGATCACCACGATCAGTTTCCGGCTGCTGCTGAGTCGTCGTCAGGAAACCATTACTATCTGATCTGGTTCTTCTGAGATTTTTGCCTCACTATTCTTCGATTTTGAGTTTGGGTTCTGAAGCAACGTCTACCTCTGGTATTCCCATGCGCCCTCCATTTCCCGGCACTCCTGATTCCTCTAAGAAGTCTGCCAAGTTAACTGTTGAGCTGGAAACGCAAGCAGTCAGTGTTTACTACGGCTCTCATTTGGCGGTGAAGCAGGTTTCTCTGAAGATTCCCAAGAATCACATCACTGCTTTTATTGGCCCTTCCGGCTGCGGCAAGAGTACTTTGCTGCGCTGCTTTAACCGCATGAACGATCTGATCCCGGGGGCGAGAGTAGACGGATCCGTAATTTTTCACGGGAAAAACATCTACGATCCCGATGTAGATCCTGCTGAAGTGCGGCGGCGAGTTGGCCTGGTGTTCCAAAAGCCCAACCCCTTCCCGAAGTCCATCTACGACAACATTGCCTTTGGGCCACGGGTCAACGGCTACCAAGGAGACTTGGATGAGCTGGTAGAGCGCGCATTGCGTCAGGCCGTCCTCTGGGACGAGGTGAAAGACAAGTTGAAGACGAGCGGCCTCTCCCTTTCGGGGGGACAGCAGCAGCGCCTCTGCATTGCCCGCACCTTGGCCATCCAACCAGAGGTGATCCTGATGGACGAGCCCTGTGCCTCGTTGGATCCAATCTCCACGTTGCGCATTGAGGAGTTGCTCAAGGAACTGGGCCGTCGCTACACGATCATTATCGTTACCCACAACATGCAGCAGGCAGCGCGGGTCTCCGACTTTACCGCCTTCTTCAACACTGAAGTCGACGAAGAGGGGTTTCGCTACGGACGGCTGGTGGAGTTTAACCGCACTGAGAAAATCTTTAACTCTCCCGCCCATCGGGAAACGGAAGAGTACGTGAGCGGACGGTTCGGCTAATCTGCTGTTGGCGATCCCTCAATTCTGGTCAGGTGGGATCCCGCTCGCCTATTCTAATGGGCGGGAAGATCTATGCAAGGTGAGGCACCGGCGAGATGGCCAAGCGGGTGCGTCTGGATAGCTGGTTGGTGGAGCGCGGATATTTTTCCTCACGCCAGCAAGCGCAACGCTCCATTTTGGCAGGAGAAGTCTTTCTAAATGGGGTGCGGGCGGAAAAGCCTGGAACCTGGGTGAGCGGGGATCCAGCGGTGCAAGTCCAGTCTGGGCCTGCTTTTGTCTCACGGGGGGGAGAAAAGCTACAGGGGGCGCTGCAAACTTTTCCTGTTCAGGTGCAGGGTCGTATTTGTTTGGATGCGGGCATTTCCACAGGAGGTTTTACAGACTGCTTGTTGAAACGGGGAGCCCAGCGGGTCTACGGAGTGGATGTGGGCTATGGGCAACTGGCCTGGTCTTTGCGAACGGATGCGCGGGTGATCCTAAAGGAGCGGGCCAACTTGCGCCATCTGCAGCCGGAGGATCTGTACGGAAGCGAGGCACCTCCCCAGAGCTGGCCGGATTTGGCGGTGGTAGACCTGTCTTTTATTTCCCTGACTAAGGTGCTAGCTCCGCTGTGGAACCTGTTGCGTTTCCCACGGGAGGCGCTGTTGCTGGTGAAGCCCCAGTTTGAGGCGGGCCGAGACCAGGTGGGTAAAAAGGGGGTGGTACGGGATCCGGCTGTCCATGCCCGCGTGCTGGAGACGGTGATGCGCTCGGCCGTGGCCCAGGGCTGGCAGGTGCAAGGCTACACGTGGTCGCCCATTACCGGCTCTGCCGGCAATATCGAGTATTGGCTCTGGCTGGCCGAAGGAGAAGGGATCCCTCTCCCCAGCGGCAGTGCGCTACAACAGATGAGCGAGCAGGCAAGAGCGACCCTACACGGGTAGCTTGTCGATTTTGTCAATAGGTTGATGTGCTGGGTTGGGGGAGATGAGCCAAAAAATTGAAGAATTGTTTCAGGAAGAGATTCGGCGCTATGAATCCGGGGAAGCGGCCAAGACGTTAATTCCCTCTTTTGAGTCGATCTGTAAGGGATCCCCAAAGGCGGCGGCGGCTTGGACGTGCTTGTCCTGGCTCTACCTTCTGGAGGGGCAGGCGGAAAAAGCTCTGAAGGCCGCCCAGACTGCTGTGAAGTTGGATCCGGTGGATGCCCAGCCCCGTGTGAATCTGACCCTAGCCATGCTGGAGCTGAAAAAAACCGGGGTACGCCAGCAGGTGGAGGCCATTAAGCAAATCTTGGCACGGGATCCCGAGCAGATTGAGGGTGTCAAATCGAACCTGCAAGAGGGAGGGAACCGCCGTCCTGCTTGGCCCCACTTGAGCAAGATTTACAACTGGCTCTTTGAAGAAGATTAAGTGACCCTATTCCTTGTTTTGCAACAAGACTTTAGGAAAATCTAGAGCTTTTTATTTTAATCTACAACTCTTAGCGATGTTCTCATGGAGTTGGTGCTAAACTTCTTGTACCCAATAGCAATATGGGATCCATTTATCGATAGGGGTTAGCTCTCGTCGCTTCTCTTCCCCGGCCTCAGTTGATTGATGAGATTGAACTCCGGGCTGGCGCGAGATGCTTAGCTCGGCGGTGGCTGCACTTCATTATATTGCAGTGGTGTTGCACTGCCGCCGCTTCCATAGCCACTGAATCGAGTCCCGTTTTCCAACCTCACTTTTTTGACCCCTTTGACTGCAGATGGGAGGAACTTTAAGATGAACCGTCAGACCGTTTGGGTTAAGAGCGATACCCGAAACCACCAAGGCTATTTCATTCCCCAGTGTGAGTATACTTTGGTCGAGGCCGACCAAAACGGCTGGGCGCTGATCTGTGCGGACAATGCCCGCTGCTATTATGTGGATCCCGAACAACTCTGGTTTGAGGCGGGATGAGAACTGTTGCTGCCTATTCAGGGCTGCTTGACTTCGAGGGAGTTCTGTAGAAACGCGGGCTCCCCATCATACATTCTCCCCATGCCGTTGGGCAGGGTTTTTTTCATGGGATGAGGATTGGCCCGTCATGCCTGTACACAGAACGGGCTTTAGGCTGGTACTTGGGGCTTCTTCGACCGCAACCCGACAATCAATCTAGCGGAGCTGGCCTGATACTCGACTGGAATCTGGTTCAAGTTCAACTTTCAATACAACTTTCAATACAGAGGGTCTGGTCTGTCCCAGGCCCTTTTTGATTGCCACTTAGGGAGATTCCCAGGGTTAACCCCGCTCTCGCATGGCTTCGGCCAGCAGCCGGGCCACTTCTGGTCGAGAAAACTCCGGCGGGGGCACTTCACCGCGGCGCAGCATTTCCCGCACCTTGGTACCTGAGAGGTGAATGCGCTGGTGAGGCTGGCTGGGGCTGGTCTTGGCCGTGGCCATGGTGCCGGTGACGGTGCAATAGAAAGCATGTTCAAACTTCAAGGGAATGATGCCCAGCTCCCCCGGCTGGAACTCATCGAAAATGTGTTGGGCATCGTAGGTACCGTAGTAGTTCCCCACCCCGGCGTGATCCCGCCCCACAATGAAATGGGTACAGCCATAGTTTTTGCGAATGAGAGCATGGAAAATAGCCTCGCGGGGGCCGGCGTAGCGCATCGACGCAGGGTTGATGGCCAAGATCACCCGCTCCTTGGGGTAGTACTTTTCGATCAACACCTCGTAGCAGCGCATACGCACATCGGCGGGAATGTCGTCGCTTTTGGTAGCCCCCACCAGCGGGTGCAAAAATAGCCCGTCCACAATTTCCAAGGCACATTTTTGGATGTACTCGTGGGCGCGGTGGATGGGGTTGCGGGTTTGGAAGCCTACAATGGTTCTCCAGCCTCTTTCCCGAAACAGTTGCCGCGATTGGGCCGGATCAATCTGGTAGGCCGGAAAAAGAGGGTGGGGATCCCGCTGCAGGAGGGTGACGGGGCCGGCCAAATAGACGGATCCCTGCTCGTAGAGCACCTTTACCCCTGGATGCTGCTCATCGGTGGTGCGATAAACTTGCCGGGCTTCGTATGTTTTATCGTAGGTGAACTTCTCGGTCAGCTCCAGTAAGCCCAGGATCTTGCCCGCGGAGCTGGCCAAGGCGATCATTTGCCCCTCTTTCAGACCCGCTGCCACTTCCGAGGAGACCGGCAAGGTGACCGGCAGCGACCAAGCCAAGCCATTGGCCAGGTGCATCGTTTCCAGGACGGCCTGGTAATCTTCCCGCCCCATAAACCCCGTTAGCGGGCTGAAGCCCCCAATGGCGATCATCTCCAGATCCGATTGGGCCCGCTCGTCGAGATAAAGAATGGGGCAATGTTCGGCTTTGGAACGCAGCTCCTGCGCCTGCTCAGGCGGGGCAATGCGGTTGATCAGGGTGCCCCCGTGGGGCGGAATGGCATCACCAGCAGGGAGAGTCGATGGAGATTGGTTCATGAGAAGGGCAGCGAGAACGACGGTTGTCCAAATCCAATATCCAGCTATCGAATCCCGGATCTCCAGGAAGCAGGGAAAAAAGCACAGGTCGGGCTGAAAACAGGAGGGAGCAGAACAGGTGGAGACCCCATCCAAATCACGCCCTTAGGGATCCCTTCCATCCCAGTCAATCCAGCAGATAGGGAGGCATGCTTTCATCGGTGGCTGATACATTGTCGAAGATGGGCCGATTCATGATCTTCTTTTGCGCGTGCAGAGGTGAGGATTGGGGTTTGGGCTGAATGGGGGCTTGCTCTTTGGGTTTCCGTAACTCCTGGATGGTTTTGGCCCGCTCGTCCGCAACCGCTTGCAACTGCGCCAGCGCCTTTTGCAATTCGTCCCGATGGGCAGTAACCTGCTGCAATTGAGCTTGCAGGGTAGAGACTTTGTTTTGGTAGTCTTGCAAGAGTTGTTGAGCTTCGGCCAGTTGGCTTTTGAGGGCTGCAATTTCCGGCAATTCTGGGGTTGGTTCTGGGGGAGACTGAGAAGACATCGTTGTCGGCTCCTCGCCTGTGGGAGTAGACTCTGCGGAGGTGGGCTCTGAACTGGTTTTAGCACCGGCCTTGCGCCGAATTCCGCCAGAGCGGCGGGAAGTTTCCCCCGACGAAGGAAAGAGGCTACGGTCAGATCCGGTCACAAGAGCACCTCGCGTTCAACCAACTGTAGCAGCCGCTGACACACCGCCGATCCAGGCCGATAGTCCATCACCGTCAAGCCGTAGTCAAAGGCGATGCGCAAATCGCTGCTATCTGGAATGGTAACGGGTGAAAGCACATCCGCAAAAATCTGTTGCGCTTGCACGTACAATTGCCCGGTGTGGGATCCCGACCAAATGCCCCCCGGCAGATAGCGGTCATCCAGCATTGTCAAAATGGCGCGGGCGTGGCTGAGCTGGCCTTTCAGGGCCTCAATGTAGCGCAAGGTTACTTCCGTGCAGGAGAAATCGGCGCGGTTGAGCCGTGTCGGGATCAACACCCGCTGGGCCACCCGCAGGGCATTGGCGGTGAGGGCATTCAGTTCTCCCGGCGTATCGAGAAAGATGAAGTCGTAGTCCTGCAGCAAGGGATCCAGTTGGCGCTGCAACAGATTCTGCCCCATCTCTCCAGCAGCAGCCAGTTGGGCCGCCACTTCCGCCATGGTGCTGTGGGAGGGCGCCACATCCACTCCCTTGTCCGTGCAGTAGATCACCTCTTCCAGAGGACGTTGGTGCTGCGGGTGTAAGCTGGCCCAAGCCGTTTCCAGTGCCGCCAGGGATCCGGCCCCTTCCAGGTAAAGGTTGCTGGCAGTGGCCTGGGACGTGAGATCGATGAGCAGAACTCGGTATCCCCGTTGGGCCGTCAACTGAGCCGCGTGGACGCAGAGGGTGGACTTGCCGGTGCCCCCTTTGTTGTTGGTAAAGGCCAGGATGCGCGCCATCAGCTCCCCCCGTTTTGCCAACTTGTTCCCCTTTCCGAGCAGCCCGGCCAGATCCGACAGGACAGTCGTTGAGGTGGCCCCGCAGCAGTCTATGCTATTGGGTGTAGCCTGGTGGAGGACAACCATGCGCGATGTACTGGCGATCATCTTGGGAGGTGGGCGTGGCACCCGACTTTATCCCCTGACCAAGCGCCGCGCTAAACCTGCTGTGCCCCTGGCCGGCAAATACCGCCTCATCGACATCCCGGTCAGCAACTGCATCAACTCCGACATCGAAAAAATCTACGTCCTCACCCAGTTCAACTCTGCCTCTCTGAACCGCCACATCGTCAACACCTACCGCTTGTCCCCCTTCACAGGCGGCTTTGTGGACGTTTTGGCGGCCCAACAAACCCCTGACAATCCCGATTGGTTCCAAGGCACCGCCGATGCCGTTCGCCAATACCTCTGGCTGATGGACTCCTGGAAGCCGCGGGACTTCCTCATCCTGTCTGGGGATCACCTCTACCGCATGGACTACCGCCCCTTCATCCAGCATCACCGGCAGGTTGGGGCCGATGTGACGCTGGCGGTGCTCCCCTGTGAAGAAAAAGTGGCCTCGGGTTTTGGCTTGCTCAAGCTTGGCGAAAACGGTCGCATTGTGGATTTCAAGGAAAAGCCGAAAGGAGATCTGCTGAAAGCCTGTCAGGTGGACACCCAAGCTCTCGGCCTCAGCCCGGAAGAGGCCAAAGCCAAACCCTACATCGCCTCCATGGGCATCTATGTATTCAAGCGAGAAGCTCTGATCGAGATGCTCAAAGTCAAGGAGCACACCGACTTTGGCAAAGAGGTGCTGCCGGCAGCCATCGGCAAGTACCATCTGCAAGCCTATCTCTTCCAGGGTTACTGGGAAGACATCGGCACCATCGAGGCTTTTTACCGGGCCAATCTGGCACTGGTGCAGCAGCCCAACCCGCCCTTCAGCTTCTTCGACAGCGAAATGCCCATCTACACCCGCCCGCGCTTTTTGCCCCCCAACAAAATCCTCGACTCCCAGATCGTCAACTCCATGATCGCCGATGGTTGCATCATCAAAAACGCCCAAATTCGCAACTCCATCATCGGCATTCGCAGCCGCTTGGAGGCCAACACCATCATCGAAAACACCCTGGTGATGGGAGCCGATTACTACGAGTCGGTAGAAGAGCGACAGGCCAGGCTAGAGGAAGGGATCCCACCGGTGGGCATCGGGGCCAACTCTCACATTGTCAACGCCATCGTGGATAAGAATGCCCGCATTGGGCGCAATGTCCGCATCCTCAACAAGGATCACGTCACCGAAGCGCAGCGGGAAGAGGAAGGGATCTGGATCAGCAACGGCATCGTCACCATCATCAAAGACTCGGTGATCCCGGACAACACCATCATTTGAGGGGGAAACAGGCCGGCCCTGGCCGAGAAGGGGGCAGGATGGGGCTGACAGGCCCTTGCGCAGAAACGGCGAGGCTTTTTCTGTTAAGATGGATACCAAGAGCTTCAAAACAAAAGACTGTGAGATCGCTGGAGTGTGTTTAGTAGAACTTCGCCCATTGCCGCTTTGGAAGTTTACGATCCGCAATTGATCTGCCGCTATTACCGCTGGCGCCTGCCCCAAGTGATCGGTCGGGCGCTGGCCATTCTCTGGCCTTTCTTGTGGTTTGTCCTCTGTTTGCGCTGGGATCAACTGTGGGGCCACACTGATCGCAATGTGGGACGGCGCTCGGTGCAGTTGCGAAAGCTGCTCACCGACCTGGGGCCAACGTTCATCAAGGTGGGTCAGGCCCTCTCCACCCGCCCCGATCTGGTGCGCAAAGACTACCTAGAAGAACTCACCCAACTGCAAGATCAACTGCCGCCATTTCCTTCCGAGCAAGCATTTGCCCGCATCGAATCCGAGTTGGGCCGTCCGATTGCCGAGATCTTTGCCCAGATCTCTCCAGAGCCGGTGGCTGCTGCCAGTTTGGGCCAGGTTTACAAAGCGCAGTTGCACAGCGGCGAATGGGTGGCGGTGAAGGTGCAGCGACCCCATCTGCGAGAGCAGTTGAGCCTGGATCTGTACCTGATTCGCTGGGCCTCGACATGGCTGGGCCCCTGGCTGCCCTTAAACCTGGGCAGTACTTTGACGGCGGTGGTCGATGAGTTTGGCCGCAAGCTTTTTGAGGAGATCGACTACCTGCACGAAGGGCGAAACTGCGAGCGCTTCGCCGAATACTTCCGCGACGATCCGGATGTGTACGTGCCGCGCATCTTCTGGGCTTACAGCAGCCGCCGGGTTCTGACCCTGGAGTGGATCGACGGCATCAAGCTGACGGATGTGGAGCGCATTCGAGCAGCCAACCTGGAGGTGAAACAATTGGTGCGTATCGGGGTGGTTGCTGCCCTCAAGCAATTGCTGGAATACGGCTTTTTCCACGCGGATCCCCACCCAGGTAACTTGTTTGCCCTCACCGATGGCCGTATGGCCTACATCGATTTCGGCATGATGGATCAGCTTACCGAGGAAATGAAGGAGTACTTGGTGGATGCTCTGGTTCACCTGGTGGATCGCGACTACAACGCCCTGATCGATGACTTTATTCATCTGGGCTTTTTGCAGTCGGATGTCGGCCGCCAAGAGCTGATCCCCGCCTTGGAAAAGGTGCTGGCAGACGTGCTGACCCAAGAGGTGGTCAACTTTAACTTCAAAACGGCCACAGATCAGTTCTCCGACTTGATGTACCGCTACCCCTTTCAGGTGCCCTCCCACTTTGCTCTGGTGATCCGCTCTTTGGTGACCCAAGAGGGAGTAGCCCTCAGCCTCTATCCCCAGTTCCGCATCGTCGGTGTGGCCTATCCCTATGTGGCCAAGCGCCTGCTGACGGACGAATCGCCGCGTATTCGCCAACGGCTGCTGCAAGTGTTGATCAAAGACGGCAAGTTCCGCTGGAACCGCCTGGAGAACCTGATTCAAATTGCCCGCAGCGATGGGGGATTGGATTGGTTACCCACCGCCCAAATGGGCTTGCGCTACCTGATGTCGGAAGAGGCCCGCGATCTGCGTCGCCAGTTGGTGCTTTCCCTCACAGAAGATGATCGCCTTCACTTTGAGGAGCTGCAGCGTTTGTGGCAGTTGCTCAGCCCTGAACTTTCCCCAGCTTACCTCTGGCAGGCAACGCTGAGATCCCTACCCTCGACCGGCGATCTGCAACACACGCTTGCCGAGTTGAGGGAGCAGGTGCAAGCCCATCTGGAACATCTCAGCCGCTGGCGGCCACCTCAACCTTGGTCGGATTTGCTGGCAGGAGTGGGACAGGAAAGGTAGAACGGAAGAAGATGACTCAGGTTTATTGTTATTGAGCTGGATAAAAGCGTGGCAGATCAGAAAGGTGACTTCATTGCGGGTGTAGTGACTGGCGCCCTGTTGGGAGGGATCATCGGCGGGGTCATTGGGTTTGTGCTTGCCCCTCGACTCAGAAAGGGATCCGCCGAAGGCCAACGCCGGGATCCGGATCGTCTCAACGGCACCTCCGCAACCCCTGAACAACCGCGCCTCAGTGCTTCGGGTGAGTCGGCCATGTCCAGCGACTGGAGGAAGTGGGAAAATGAGGCAGAACGCATTGCTCAAGCCCGCCGCACTCTAGAGGCCAAGATTGCCGAGTTAAACGAGGCGATTCAGGCCATGCGCACGCAATTGCTCGTCAAGGAAACCTCTTCCAGGGCTGTTGAGGAAAAGCCTTGAGCAGGGGATCCCTGTCCATGCCAAACTAGAGGCGGCAGCGGCTTTCCTCTCTAGGTTCTGCCATCCTCTCTCGGCTGAGTTGCGATCCTGGGCCAGGTCTGCCTCTGGCGAAGGTGCTTCAGCTTAATGGATGTTGAGTTAATCGAGTTGTTTCCCTACTTTTCCCAACCATGATGCTCAGTCACTTGTTGTCTCCTCTCGCTTGGGTGGACGGCCTCTCTCTGGGGTTGGTCTACGGCACTGCCGCGTCTTTGCTGTTCCGCTCCCTTTACCAGTTCATTGTCATTTACAATGCTCTGCTGATCGTGCGGATTTTGCTGAGCTGGTTCCCGCAACTGAACTGGTCTAACCCCATCCTGTCGGTGCTCAGCCAACTCACCGATCCCTATCTCAACCTGTTCCGCGGCATCATTCCCCCCATTGGTGGCTTGGACTTTTCCCCCTGGTTGGCCTTCATTTTGCTCAGCTTTGCCATGCAGGTGGTGGGCCAGTTTGCCTAGCCGCTGTAGCACTGGATTCATCTGGATAGGTCGGGATCCCTTTACGATGGAGAGCTGCTTTTTTCGTTGCCCGCCATGCAGATCCCCGGCGTTGCCCACTACTGGCTGCTGAATGCTCAGGTTCCCCTGTCAGTACTCAAGGATGCAGTGCCGGGGGCTGTTCCCAACCGCGATAACCTGGTGTTGCTGGATCTGGAAATCGAAGGGGGGCAGATCCGCCAAATCCGGCTGGCAACAGGGATCCCGCCCCAGGGGATCCCCAGCGTGGATCTAAGGCGGGGCCAAGTGTGGCCGTGTTTTGTGGACATCCATACCCACCTGGACAAGGGACATGTGTGGCCGCGCACCCCCAATCCCGATGGTACCTTTGCCGGGGCGAGGCAGGCCGGCCAGGAAGATTGGGTGAAGATGAAGCAAGCCTATGACGGGGATCCGGAGCAGTTTCGGGAGGATCTCTACCGTCGCTTCAGCTTTGGTTTGCGCTGCAGCTATGCCCATGGATCCCAGGCAGTGCGCACCCATCTGGTCTGTGAGAATCCTCAGGTTATGGGGGCCAGCTGGGAGGTGTTTGTCCAGTTGCGCCGAGAGTGGGCGGGCAAGCTGGAACTCCAGGCGGTCACGCTTTTGAGCTTGGATGCCTTTCTCACCCCTGCAGCAGAAAAGCTGGCGGACAAGGTGGCGGAAGTGGGCGGGATCCTGGGTGGGGTGGCGGCGATGGGGCCGGAACTGGATCGGCAATTGGATCGGGTGTTTGCCCTGGCCAAGGAGCGGGGCTTGGCTCTGGACTTTCATACGGATGAGACGGATGATCCGGGATCCCTCACGTTGAGACACGTGGCAGCGGCAGCCCTGCGCCATGAGTTTTCGGGACAGGTGGTGTGTGGCCATTGCTGTAGCCTGGCCGTGCAACCGCCGGAGGTGGCCCACAAGACTATGGCCTTGGTCAGAGAGGCGGGAATTGCCGTGGTCAGCCTGCCCATGTGTAACCTATATTTGCAAGCCCGTAACCCCGGCCATACCCCCCGCTGGCGAGGGGTGACGCTGCTGCACGAGCTGAAAGCCTTGGGCGTGCCGGTGATGATAGCCAGCGATAACTGTCGGGATCCCTTCTACGGCTTTGGGGATCACGACGGCCTGGAGGTGTTCCGGGAGGCCACCCGCATTTTGCACCTGGATACCCCCTATGGGGATTGGCCACAGGCCATCACCACCACCCCTGCCCGCATCATGGGCTTGACCGAGCGAGGGCAAATTGGGGTGGGGCTGCCGGCAGATCTAGTGCTGTTCAAGGGACGTGGCTTTGACGAGCTGCTTTCCCGTCCCCAGCATGACCGGGTGGTGTTGCGTCAGGGGCAGGCCATCGACACGACTCTGCCGGACTACAGCGAACTGGACGACTTGATGGAGAAGGTGGGGACAGCGCTCAGCTCCGAGAAGTAGAGCGGGGTCACAGTCGTTTCAAGTTAGATTAAGACACTTCCCAATTGCTCCTCTCTCCCTTTGCCTGGAGGTGGTGGTTGTGGCAGCGGCGCGGAACGCTGGGGCGGCACCGTGGAGCATGCCTCTAACCCCCAAAACCCTGAACTTTGCTGAATTTACTGAGCTTTAGGCGGTTTGGCAAAAGTCATTGAGAGGGATATAGTAG
>NZ_JBSSCC010000040.1:0-25465 GCF_054059455.1 Thermostichus sp. MS-CIW-23
CGGGATACCGCCATTCTGGTTGGAAACAAACAGAATGCTATCGCTGCATAGTTGAACAGTGATGTTCAGCAGTGTTCAGCGTAAATGTATCAGCTGCCTATTGCAGCATCAAAAAAAGAAAGTCTTCTAGGTTGGTTAGGAAGGTCAGCACCTCAGCGGTTGTTCGTTCTTCATCTGGGGATCCCAACTGGACGGCCTGTTGAATCAGCTCTCGAACCGGCGTTGGTCCTTGGAGCAGTGGCGCCAACCAGCTCACTTTCTCGGCAGGGATGCTGATCCGCCCGTGGGTGGCCCCTGTCCACTGCATTTCGTAGGGCCGCTTCTCTTGCAGGGCTTTGCTGTACTCCTGGCGAAAGCGGGGGTTGTCCATCAACAGGGGATTGAATTGTACGGATCCCGACAGCCAATCTTCGTCACTCCAAGGCAGCACCGGCGAAGAGCCGGCATGCTCCGCCCAAAAGTCGATGAGGCGATGGACAGGGCGAAGGAGTTCATACAGATGCAGCCGCTCCATGATGCTGAGGGTTGCCAACCGCTGCCGCACAAACTCAGGCACCTCTTTAAACAAAGACTCCACCGACCAGTCGGGCCTATCCACCAAGCTCAAAAAGCTCAACCCCGCCTGCTGCAACATGCGAAACAGGTCGGGGATCGTGAACCCCTTGTCGTTGGAGAGTAGGTAGTTGTTCATAATGGCCGCATCTTCGGCATAGTTGGCCGGGTTCCAGAACACCGCCTGGGCCACTTCTTCCCGAAGGGATCCCATGAACTCCCGCACATTCTTGGCCCCTACTGCTGGCGGAACGTCAAATTGCCCCACCTTTTGCAACCCCTCTTGCAGGCGGAAAAACACCTGCCGTTGGTAGCGGCTGTGGAGATTGGCCCGGATGATGCCATCGGGCTTGAGGACATTTTTCATGGCCCGCAGGCCCTCGGTGGGATCCTCCAGCAAATACAAAACATCATTGAGGCTAATGAAATCAAACTGGATCCCCAGGCGATCCAGCTCCAGCAGATTGAGGACATAAAATTCGGCATCTGTGAAGCCGTGGTGGCGCAGGCGTTCCTCGGTAAGCTTGACCGAAGCCGGAGACAGATCACAGGCAACAATCTGGGCCCCTGGATTGGCCTCGGCCATCATCAACGTTTCCCAACCGGAGCCACAGCCGGCATTCAACAAAACCTTGCCCTCTGGCGGGACGATAGCATGGGTGCGCAGGTACTGAGCCGTGGTGTAGCTCATCTTGAACATCTCCGGCAGGGCGTTGCGGGCCGTCTGCGAGAGGGGCACATTAGGGTAGGGCAGAGCCTCGTAAAGGCTCAAGGCTCGTTCCGAAGCGGAGAGGGCAGAGCTGGCCATAGGCAGGGGAAAGGCTCAACGGTTCAATTTATGATTGAGTGTAGCCCTGGTCGCGACAGCCTCAGGGATCCGCGAAGAACTTGCCATGACTGCTGCTTCCCTGCCCCGTCGTCGCTCTCGCTTCTCCCTGGCAGGCACTCTGGCCGCCGTTGGGGGGGCGTTTCTGTGTGGGATCCTGGTGGTGCGGCTGCAGTTGCCGATGCTGGAGCGGATCAATCTGGGAGAATTGGAAAATGCCGAGGCCCGCAAAAACCGCAACATTGCCCTGGCCAATACGCTGGGGTGGCTGGGCTACCGTAACTTGGGGGCTTCCTGGCTGTGGCTGGAGCTGATCCAGTACTACGGGGATGCACCGGCTCGCACCCTGACTGGCTATGGCCTGGCCTACGACTACTTCGACCACATGCTGCGGCTGGATCCCCATTTCCTCTTGGGCTACCGGCTCTCTAGTTTGGTGTTGGCCTATCGGGCCGGCCAGCCGGAAAAAGCCGTCGAGGTTTTGGATCGCGGCTTGCAGCAGTTCAACCCCCAAAACAACCCTGATGCCTGGCGACTCTACGTGGATCGTGCTCTACTTAACTTTATGTTTCTGGGGGACGCGGAAGCGGGCCGCAATGACTACTACCAAGCCGCTGCCTGGCGAGAGCAGGTGGGCCTGCCTGGAGATGAATTTCGCCAGTTGGGGGATAACATTGCCCGCAGCCCCCTCAGCCGCCGTTCCCAATTCGATGTTTGGCTGAGCGTGTATAACTCCACCACCGACCGGGATACCCGCCTGTACGTCCTGGAACAACTGGTCCAGTTGGGTACCGTGCTGCAAACGCTGCCTACGGGGGAGATCGAGATCCTGCCCCCTCCTCTGCTCGACTTCCCCGACGAAGAACCCTATCGCTTGCGCCTGTGATTTGATCCGGGGGACAAAGATTGCGCCTTAGGGCTGTGACGTTGCCCCAAAAGGTGAGCTAAACTCTAACCCAAATTAAGCCAACCCAACGGGCCGACTCTTCAAGAGCCGCAGCTTTCCGCTGGAATCCGCTGGAAAAGTTTGCCTCTCTCACGTGGAGAGTAGCTGGCCCTGCTGACTTTGCAATGAGAAATTGCAATGCGAAAACAGTGGCCAGCCCCGTAGCAAGTCCTGGAGACGGTCTGGGGTTCCGGTTGGTTCCCGAAACTTCCCTATCTTATTATTTCTTAACTTTTGTTCTTGTTCTGCACAATAGGAGTGACCCCCATGACCTCAAGAACTTCCCTTCTGATGACTGTGGCTGTCCTTTCGGGCAGTTGGCTTGTTCTTCCGGCGGCAGCACAATCTTCCGGGACGGCCCGGGTGCGGTCGGTGGTGGATGGGGATACCTTCTGGGCGGACTTGAACGGCAGGCCAACCCGTTTCCGTCTGGCCTATGTGGATGCGCCGGAGCTGACCCAAGGGCGCTGGGGGAAGCTATCCCAAGAGGCTCTGCAAAACTTGCTCCCGACGGGATCCCTGGTGCAGGTGGATACCCTCTATGTCACACCGGAAGGGCTTCACATTGCCCAGGTGTACAACGCCGATGGTTTGGTGAATTTGGAGATGTTGCGCCAGGGTCAGGCGGTGGTTTACGAGCGCTTTTTGCACGGGGCCAATCGGCAACGCTACCTAGAAGCCCAAGAGGCGGCCCAAGCGGCGCGGTTAGGCTTCTGGCAGCAACGCAATCCGGTGATGCCTTGGGAGTTTCGGGAGACGGCCACACAAACCTCGGCCTTTGCGGGGGTCAATGTTTTGGATGGTTCTTTGATTCGTGAAAATCCGGCGGCAGCTGCGGGTGTGGGGATTGCTACCGCAGTGGTGGTGGTGGGTCTGAGCAAAGTGCTGTGGAGAAAGCCCAGCCGACAGAGGGTGAGCATCCGGCAGATGGAGCGGGATCTGAAACAATTGCAGCGCAGCCTCACCACAACCCTGGCCAGTCGCAAGCAACTGGAACGGCGGTACGACGAAATTTTGCAAAAGGCCGAAGATTGGTTTGTCAGGGCTGAGAAAGCCAGCCAACAGAACCAGGATGACCTTGCCCGCGAGGCTTTGGTTCGGCGCAACCAGCACATGAGCGCAGCAGAAGCGGTTCGCAAATCTTTGGATGAAGTTGAAGCGCAGGTGGCAACCCTTCGCGAAGGCATTTCCCGCCTAGAAAGCCAGATCTCGATGGCCAAGCTGGAGCGGGAGATGAACAACTGACGCCAACGCGATCCAGCCCAACTCTTCCTTGGGAAAGGGGATCCCCGGATCCCCACAGTCGGGCTAAGGCAAGGAGGGGGGCAGGTTTTGCAGGATGGTGCGGACGACTGCGGCCGAGTTGAGCGCCGCCGTTTGAAAAAAACTCAAGAAATCCGTATCGTCCCCTGCATCGCTGACCGAGCGCACCAGCAAACAAGGGATCCCGGCTTCTTGCGCTACTCGCACCACGGCTGCCCCCTCCATCTCCACAACCAAAGCGCCGGTGCGTTCTCGGATTTGTCGGCGTAGGTCTGCGTCGGCCACAAACACATCGCCGGTGGCCACCAAGCCTTGATGAATGACGGGATCCCGGCCTTGTAGGGGGTGGAGAGGGATCCGCTCGGGATGGGCCACGATCAGGTCGTAGAGAGCGCTATCGGCTTCTGCCAAGGGGTGGCGCAACTCGGGAATAAAGTCGATCCCCAAAACAAAGCCCTCTGGACGCCCGGTGCCGAAGTCGTGCTCGATCGCCGCATGGGCCAGCACCACATCTCCCATGTGCAGGTGATCGGCCAAGGCCCCGGCCACACCGGTAAAAATGATCCCCTGCAAAGGGAAATGGGCCACCAACAGAGCCGCCGTGGTTGCCGCCCGCACCTTGCCCACTCCGCCTTGTACCACCACCACCGATTGCCCCGCCAGGGATCCCTGGTGGAACTGTCGCCCCAGATGGGTATGGATGGAGCAGGTTTCCATTGCTGCGGTGAGCATGGCCACTTCCTCGGGCAGGGCTCCAAGAATACCAATGGCTTTCTGGGGGAGATGAGATGGAGATTCCATAGAGCTTCCCTCAGGTTCTTCGAAAGACTTTTGAACAGGCTCTCTCTCCAGTTGGCGGGGGGGATCGCTTGCCCTCACCTGTCCGGCCACTTAGTGAACCATTGCCAACGGTTTCATTCTCGCCTGAGTTGAGGATCCCAAAGCGATGACCGGGTAGGTCGGAGTCTTAGGCGGTATAGCGGTATAGTTGAGGTGGTTGGATAGGGAATAGGGGGAAGACCATGGTCTACAGTGAGCCGCTCATGAGCACCTTTAACCCTTCGCCAGAGGTTTTTCCAGAGTCCGTTCGCTACGTTGAGGTTGTCTCGGCGGTGGTTTCCAGCCTCAAAGAGGATGCGGCCTACGAAAACCATGAGCAAGGTCACACCTGGAAGTTCACCTACGGCACGGCAGAAGTGTTCGTCCATCTGAGCGGCGAATCCCCAGAAGACACTCTTTTGGTATGGTCTCCCGTTCTCTCTCTGCCGGTGGCAGAACCGGCCAAGTTGATGCAGAAGCTCCTGGAGAAGAATTGGAGCGATACCCTAGAAGCGCGTTTTTGCATTTGGAACAACCAGGTGGTGCTGAACCACTACCGCACCTTGGAAGGGATCACAGCGGGCGAAATTTCCCGGGCCATCACCATTGTGGCCAGCTTGGCCGATGAATATGATGAGCCCCTCCAGGCCGAGTTTCCCAAAGTTTAGGGTCTGGCTTTGCCGGGATGGGATCCCAGGGATACTGGCTCCCCTACTGTGTGGCCCCTGGGGCCTGGCAAATGGAGCAGGATGCCTGGCTTCTGCAGCGGCTGCGCCATGACCCTCACCCCTGCCTGCGCTTTTATGGCTGGGATCAGCTTACCCTCTCGCTGGGACGGCACCAGGTTTGGCCAGATCCCCTGCCAGGGATCCCGATTGTGCGCCGACCCACGGGGGGAAGGGCGGTGCTCCATCAGGCGGCTGAGGATGCAGCAGAGCTGACCTACAGCTTGGTGTTGCCCCTTTCTTACTTGCAAGCCAGGTTGCCCAGTTTGCAGCGGGCCTGGGTGTACGACTTCTGTTGCCGCTTTTGGGTGCAGGGGTTGGCGGAGCTGGGCGTTGAAGTGGATCCGCATGTTTCTGCTCCCAGCCGGACGGATGGTCAGAACCGCCCAACCCCAAATCCAGGCTACCGCAACAAGACCAGTTGCTTTGCCTCCCGTACCCGTGCTGACTTGAGCTGGCAGGGCAAAAAGCTGATGGGCAACGCCCAACTGTGGCAACCTTGGGGGATCCTGCAACAGGGATCCCTCCTATTGCAACCCAATCTAGAGCTGTGGGAACGGTATCTGCCCGGCTCGCAGGTGATTGGTATCTACGACATTTGCCCCACGGCGCCAGGGATCCCTGCTTTGATCGAACATTTTCTCCAGGCCGCCCGGGAGTGCTTTGAAGTGGAATGGCAAGAAGAAGCCTGGCTCCCTTGGCCGGACTGAGGGCCGGTTGCTGTTAACAATTACTAGCAACAAGAAGCGGCTTGTCTCAACCGTTCCCCAACTCCCCTCTCTCCCTGGGAAAAGGACTGCCAGTCTAGCCGAGACAGCTGTGCTAGAACCTAGGCAGCGCTCAGCCAGGTAAGCCATGCCGAAAGTTTGGGCGGCAGTTTTGCTAGTTGTATCCCTGCTGCCGCAGCCCGCTTGGGCCATTACCCTTGAACAAGTGCCCAACCCCCGCCGTCAGTATGGAGGGTGGGTTTCCGATACCGCCAACATCCTCAGCAGCAGCACCGAAAACGAGCTCAACCATCTTATCACTCAGCTTGAGCAGCGCACCAGTGCCGAGATGGCAGTGGTTACCGTGCCGAATACTCAGGGATATGCAACACCAAAAGACTTCACCACGCAGCTATTTAACTACTGGGGGATCGGCAAGGCAGGCCAAAACAACGGGGTTTTGTTTCTCATCTCGGTAGGGGATCGGCGGGTGGAAATCGAAACGGGCAGGGGCCTGGTCGCTATCCTCCCCGACAGCCGAGTCCAGCAGATTATCGACCAGCAGATCCTGCCTCGGTTTCGCAATGGGGATTTTGATGGCGGCACTCTGGCGGGGGTGCGGCAGTTGACCTCGGTGTTGCAGGGCCAGCCCGTTGCAAATGTTCCTGCGGCAGCCTCTGGAGTTACCACCTCAACGATTGCAACTTCTTCTGGGGCAGTGGCCCAGGGCATTGATTCTTCCCTGGTGGAAGGGATCCTGCTGCTGCTGGGGATCATCATTTTGGGACTGGGGTGGCAGCGCTCTCGCATGCCCGTCTCTCTAAGGGCTGAGCGAGGGGGAAGACAAGTCCTCTCCCTGACACGCAGAGATCCAAGAATAGGTGCTGTGCTCTCTTCGGTTCAGAGCGACCCCATTCGTCTCTTCCTCTATTCGGGATCCCTCTGCCTTGGCGTGTTCCTAGGATTGTCCAGCGGCAACTGGCTGGGGTTCGCTCTGCCGGTTGTGGCTGCTATGGCCACTGACGGCACCTTGGGCCGGAAGCGTGGGATCCCTTTTCAGCCGGTGGTCTGTCAAGCCTGTGGTCGACCCATGCGACTCATCCAGCCCCAGCTTCTGGATAAGTACCTTCCCCAAGAGCATCGCCTGGCCAGGAGCCGCGGCAGAGCTCGCTACTACGGCTGGTTTTGTCCTACCTGTCAAGGAATAGCTGTGGTTGTGCGCGAAGGCACGCTCTCCCGACACCTTTACTGCCCTCGGTGCCAAGCCCTCACCCTCGACCTCACCACACAGGTTCTCAGGGAAGCCACCTATTCCTCTAGCGGCTTGAAGCTGGAAATCCTGAGCTGTCCTATCTGCGGGTACCGCAGCGAGCGAGAGGTGGTCATCCCCGAGCTCAGCGACACAGACACAGATTCAGACTTCGGTGGAGATTCAGGTGGAGATTCAGACTTCGGTGGCGGTAGCAGCGGAGGTGGCGGAGCGGGCGGCAGTTGGTGAGACCCAACTCTAGAGATTTCTCTATCGATCTGAAAAAGGAGTCGGGCTTCTCTTAAATCCGCCAGGACAGTACAGTGGTAAGGGAGCAGCAATAGAAACTGGCTAAGGACGGATCTCTCATGACCCTCGGAGAAGGCGTACAACTGGTTACGTTTGTGGTGCTATCGGCGATGGCCATTGGCTTCGCGCTAGGCGTGGTTTGGGCCCCCAGCATTGTCTATTCCGGTTTTCTGCTCGGGGGCGTTTTCCTGAGCATGGCCGGGTTGTATCTCCTCTTGAATGCCGATTTTGTGGCCGCAGCCCAAGTTCTGATCTACGTCGGCGCGGTTAATGTGTTGATCCTGTTTGCCATCATGTTGGTGAATCGGCGCTACAACTTTGCTCCTCTGAAGCTGGGCTGGCTGCGCAACGGAGTGACGGCGGTGGTCTGTTTGGGTCTGTTTGCCCTTCTAGCCGCGATGGCTTTGAACACCCCTTGGCCGCTGCAGCCGATCCAACCTTTGAGCAGTGTGTTGGTGATGGGTGGGCATTTCTTCAGGGAGTATCTGTTGCCTTTCGAGCTGGCCTCTGTCCTGCTGTTGATGGCTCTGATCGGTGCTATTGTGCTGGCGCGTCGAGAGTTTGTCATTCCCCAAGCCGGAGAAGGGGATCTGAGCTTGCTGGAGCGGGCCCGACCCCAGCTGGAATCAGAGTCAGAACGACCGGCAGAGCTGGTGAGCACCCGTTGAAGCTGACTGCTCTCGGCCATAAAACCTAGAGCTTTCCCGAGGCCCCTGTCATTGTGTATCTACATGGAGCTCATCGCGATGTTGCAACTGCAGTTTTTCTTGGTGGTGGCAGCGATTCTTTTCTGCATTGGTATTTACGGATTGATTGTGAGCCGCAATGCGATTCGCGTCCTGATGTCGATTGAGCTGATGCTCAATGCGGTGAACCTGAACTTCATGGCTTTCTCCAACTTTGTCGATTCAGCGATGATTCGCGGCCAGGTGTTCTCGGTGTTTGTCATCACTGTGGCGGCTGCCGAGGCCGCAGTGGGCTTGGCCATCGTGCTGGGGATCTACCGCAACCGCGCCACTATCGATATGGAGAGCTTCAACTTGCTTAAGTGGTAGCCTTTTTCCGTTGCTTATTTTGCATCAAGGCAAGGCTAGCAAGCTGAAGTCAAGTGAAGCCAGAATGCCTAAGTAAAGGAAAAGGATAGAGGGGTCAAGTGGTAATTTTTTCTGGGAAAAATAGGAGGGTGGCGAGAGATTGTAACCAGTATAGTCATTTTAAACAGGGATGAAACATTTCCGTTGTATTGCTTTCTAGCTCCCCTCTCCTCTGGGAGCGGTCACGGAGGCGAGGCGGAACGCTTGGGGAGTGTCCCAGTCTAGTTTGGAATGACTATAATTTGTAATTTTTTACAGAAAGAGGCGTTTTTCAAAAGCTGAGCTGGCACTTGTTCTCTCGTTTTAACAAGTTGGCCAGAAACTTCTTAAGCTTTCTCTACTCTGTAGGCACGCTCTTCTGGATCCAGCTGATCCAGCTAGACCAGGGCATGGGGTAAGACTACTCCAAGATCCTATTCTCCCTCGGGGGGTGCTGCCGCCTCAGAATCCAAAATGGCCCCTGCTCCGTAAGAGTCAATATCGATGGCCTGGGATCCACCGGCAGCCAACAGAGCCATCAGGGATCCCAACTGCCACCACACCAAGCCTGCCGTGCTCAACACTAGGATCCCACCGACGCAGGCGGCCAAGGCCATAGACAGGCCAAACACGTTCAGACACGCGGCCACAAACCCAGAGGTAAACAGACAGCAGAGGCTGTAGGTGAGGATCACCCCAGGAGTGCGGTAGCGAATTTGCGCTTGGCTATCCCGGTTAAGCTGCCAAAGGGCCACCTGGTATTCCAAATTGTCCTTGAAAATGATGCCAAAGATAACAGCAAAAAAGCTGAATAAGGCGATGGCAGAGTAAATGGGGGGATTGACGAAGGGATCAGAAAGGGATTCCATAGGGCTGACCTCGGTTTGGGATCCAAGTCCTTAGCTTAACACTTCTTAGCATCACAGAAGATGTCTAGCAGGTCAATGTCAACAACACAACCGATAACGCCAGACCCAGTTGGGGCATGATGAGAACTGGTCGGGTATCACCTCATCTGCAAAAGGGCTGTAATCTGAGATGGGGGCTAAGAGCAGTAGGATGTTCGACAAGGGGCTGTAGCTCAGATGGATAGAGCAAGCGCCTCCTAAGCGCTAGGTCGGCGGTTCAAGTCCGCCCAGTCCCGCTTCCTCAAGCCGCCAGACTCCTGCCTGGGCAGGTCAACGATAGAGGTTGCAGGAGTTGTGTAGGTTGTAGCCGGAGACCAAAACCTCTTGCTGGCGATCCCCAAGGCCGATGTCACAGCGCAGGGGATTCCCACCAGCAGCTGTGTAGGTGTGAGACTCCGTCATCCAACGCATGCCAGCTGGGCCAGGAGTGGGAGGAACAACTTCGGGGAGACGATAGTTGGGGGCTTGCCAGGGATCTTGCAGATAACGATCCCCGTGGATCCCTCCGAATTGAATATCGGCGTAGCTGGAAGGATAAACCGTAAAATCCATGCGGAAGATTTCTGAAGCGCGGCCAATGGTCGCCAAAGCTGTTTGGGCTTCAGCAACTCTGGAGCGGCGAATGTGGTTGAGCAGGTTGGGAATGGCCACCGCGCAGAGAGTACCGACAATCACGATGACCACCAGCAACTCGATCAATGTCATGCCACAAGGAGCCGCAGTGGCCAGACGAAAGAGGATTCTCCGGAGATACACTTCATGAGGGGAAAACCGACTCATAGCAGTTCCAGTCCCGCTTCGGGAGAAATCAGGCACTTAGCTAAACCCAAAAGAGCTTGCCCCAGTATTCCAGCCTTTCCTTGGTTTCAGGTTACCCTTTGCGGATCCAAAACTTTCCCTGTCAAATCACGCGAACTCCTGAATCCAAAACCTCACTGGCTATCAACTGTGGGTAAGTTTTTTATAAACTGGCCTCAAGTTTTAAGCTCAGATAAAGCTGGGTTCACTGTGAACTATTTTCGCGGTTGTCTGTGGGGTGGCACTGCCAGTTGCTACTGCCCCAAACTTTTATGTGTTACCCATTTTTGGAACAGCAACAGATGAATTTTTGCCTGTGGCTATCTCAATCCTATGGACGGGAATGTCAGACTTATGGTCATTTCGATTCAAACTGGGGCACTGACCCACGCCTAAAACCTTTACTTTCAGAGCGGCGGGAGCTTTGGCAGGATGAGTACGTCGTTCTCAGCCCCCTGTTGGGATGGGGCAATACCCCGATTAGCCCAAGATGTCTATACAGCGGCGAATCAATACCTCACTCATGCGTTGGCGGTAGAGGGCGCTGGCCTGAAAATCCGCGATCCAGCCGTGGGCTTGCTCTGCCAAAAGTTGGGGAAGATGTTCTGGATCGGGCCGGGATCCCATCTGGATCAGTTGTGGGGGCGAAAGGGCGGCATTGAGTCCGAAGCGATAATCGCCTGAGTCGGGATCGCGCGATCCGGCAACGATCACCAAGGCGGGATCCGTTTGGGTGATGCCGAGCTGCTGAAAGGTGCTGGGGCCGCGCAGCCGTTGGGCCGGGATCCAGATGGATCGCAAGGCTTCGCCCGGCTGCAGCAGAGTTTGTTGGGGGCCGGTTTGAAAGTCCTGAGCGGGGATGTGGCGCAGGGATCCCTGCAGATCGATCAGCGTGTAGGTGGCCTCAAGGGCGATCAACACGGGTGCTACGACACCGACACTCAGGGCCAGGTAGAGATTTCCCCCTATCGTTGCCAAGTGGGCCACCTTAAAAGAGGCCAAAGATGCCATTCCCTCGCACAGGGCGCGGATCCCTGGCCAATGGGGTGGCCAATCGTATTGCAACAGTTGCTGGAAGGTACAGGTTGCCCCCAGTTTTAACCCTTCTGCACTGATTTCCAGCTCGTTCCAGTCCAGAGGATGCAAATCGATCAGTCCCCGCAGGTGGGGTTGCGGCTGTGAGAAGAGCCAAGTCCCCCCGGCCAGCCAGTTCCAGCCGGGATCCCATGCGGTCAAGTCCTCAAGCTGTTGGGGACGAATGTAAGTGTGCAGATGGTGCAGATCCATCGGTTCTCTCAGGCGCTGAAGGGAATCAAGGGGTTGTAGCTTCGCCCCAAAAACCCTGGGCAGGGATCCAGACTGCAGGCTTCAGGGGGCTAGAGAGCTTCCTGAAAGCATTGGGCGAGGGCCTGGCATAGCTCAGGGACAACATCAGCAGGCCAAAAACCTTCTCCGCGCCGGCCTTGATGCAATTGCACGTAGAGGCCCCAGGCGGTGGCGCTGCCGCTGGCAATCAACGTCAAAGCAGGGCAAGTCTGCTCCAGCGTAATGCCCTCCTCCGCCATCAGTTGGGAGGCGATGGCCTCCATATCCTGCTGCAGGCGCTGCACCCCCTGCACAAACGCTTGCCACTCCTCCTGAGTGAGCTCCAGCGCCCAGGCTTCTCCCCCCACCAGGGCAACAAAAGGGGAACGGGTGGGATCCCAGCCCAGCCTCCAGCCGGATCCCTTGTGCAAAGAGGGGCGGCGTCCCGCCGTGGCGATTGGGAACCCGTCGTCGGGAACAGACATGCGAGGAAAAGCATCCATGGTGCTCCGCACCGCTAACGCGACCACTGCAGGTGGGCCAGAAAAGATGCGGGTAAAATCGACAGGGTGTGTTTTAGGATAAAGCGGCCATGGCCAGTTGTCAGCCTCCCACTGCCAAACCTCGCCGGTTTTCAAGGACTTCGTCCTGCAAGCAGAGCACCCTCATTTCCGGCTTGGGCCTGTTGCTGACGGCCTTGGCGCTCCATGCCGCCGACGCGACCGGCGTTGGCGAAGAGACCTTTGCCACGGCGGCCACCCCCGAAAACCCAATCCTGCATATAGGCATTTTGCAACGCTTTGGCCGTTCTGAGACGGATCAAGTGGAGCTGGCGGCGCCGACGGGATCCCTTCTCACCCTGGAATTCCCTCAAGCAGACGGCAGCACCCAGACCCAGCGAACGCCTCGGGTCAGCATCGGCATTGTCAATCGCGCCCTGACCACCCCGGAAACCGTATACCGTCTAATCCTCAGCAGCCACAAAAGCTTTGAGAGTGCCGAGGCCAATGCCAACCATTGGCAGTCTCTGGGCATCAGCACCGAGATCGCCCAGCCGCAAGAATGGCAGGTGTGGGCCAACCGCGCCTACACCCCGCAACAACTGGCCCAGATTCAGCAGTATGCCCAGAAAGAAGGGATCCCCCATGTGCGGCTCGAGGTGCAGGAGCGGCGAGAACGGGCGGAGCTGAGCTGGATCCATGAACACTTTCGCTACCACCGCACCCGCCTCAGGGTGACCTCTGATGCCGGCTATCTACGGGTGAACGACCACTACTATGCCGGATCCATCACCTTTCAGCCCAATGCCTACGGCAGCTACACCGTAGTCAACGCCGTGCCCCTGGAAACCTATTTGCGGGGGGTAGTTCCCCACGAGGTGGGGTCGGGGGCTCCCTTTGCCGCCATGGCTGCCCAGGCGATCCTGGCGCGCACCTACGCCCTCAAGAACCTCCACCGCTTTCAGGTTGACGATTATCAGCTCTGCGCCAATACCCACTGCCAGGTTTACAAGGGATTGACCGGAACCCACCCGCGGGCTGACGAGGCCATTCGCCAAACCAGTGGCCTGGTGCTCACCTACAACGGCGAGCTGGTGGATGCCGTTTATTCTTCCACCAACGGTGGCGTCTCGGCGGCCTTTGAAGATGTTTGGGACGGGGATCCGCGCCCCTACCTACGCCCGCAAGCGGATATTGCCCATCAACCGGGTAAGCCCTTGGATTTGCGACAGGAGAGCAGCTTCCAGGCGTTTTTGGCCCAGCGAGAGGGCTTCAACGAAGCAGGGGTATCCCGCCTATTCCGCTGGGAGTTCTCCCTATCTCTGGAGGAGCTGAACACCCAGTTGCGGGCCGGCCAAGACTACCTGGGGATCCCGATGCCCACCTGGAGCAGCATCGCGGGGATGCAGATCCTGGAGCGCTCCGCCAGTGGCCGGGTGCAGGTGATGCAATTGGACTTGCAGACGGCAGAAGGGATCCGCTCGATTCTTTTGCGCAAGGATCAGGTACGCTTGGCTTTTCCTCGCCTGTACAGCACCCTGTTTCGGATAGAGCCTCTGAAACAAGGGGAGCGATTGGCAGGCTATCGCTTCATCGGTGGCGGCTTTGGCCATGGGGTGGGCCTGAGCCAGTACGGCTCCTATACCCTGGCTCGGCAGGGGTTTAACGCGGCACAAATCCTGGCTTTCTACTACCCCGGCACCACCTTGGCCCCGCTGGGATCCCTATCCTTGCAGTTGCCTGCCGCCTCAGCAGCCTACTCTATCCGCTAGAGGTTGGGTGAAAGTTATGGCCGTTCGCGACAGCGGGACAGAGCCTTTAGCTTGTCGGGGTGTGGGGGTAGCTAAGCCCCGCACTGTACTCGTAGAGTCAGTGTCGGGATACAGATACCCCCACATGGTGTATGATGGGAGTAGTTGCACAAAACGGCTTTTGCCGGAATCTGGTGCAACTACGCGGTAGGGCATTCCGTGTCTGCTCGTGGAGGGTTCTTGCGTAGGCTCCCCGATGAAGCGAGAAGCCCACGCTGTACCCGTAGGGTCAGCGATGGGAGTATGTCACAAGAGCTACGAGAGCAGAGCGCCGGACATCCCCATTCTCCTTCAGACGGGAGGGATCCCTCCCCTGAGGGACAGGGATCCATTGGCGACGGCGGGACAGAGTCCTCCGCTGCTGCAGCAGAAGGGGAATCGGCGCCCGGTCGTGTCAGCAGTGGGGAACTGTCTGCGATCCCGGCTGCGCCGCCGGGGTTTAAGTCGGGGTTTGTGGGGCTGATCGGGCGGCCCAATGTGGGCAAGTCCACCCTGCTCAATGCCCTGGTGGGACAAAAGGTCGCCATCACCTCTCCCGTGGCCCAGACCACCCGCAACCGCCTGCAGGGGATCCTCTCCCTACCCCAAGCCCAGATCATCTGGGTGGATACCCCTGGCATCCACAAACCCCACCACCGCCTGGGGGAAATCTTGGTACACAACGCCCAGGCAGCCATTGCCGCTGTGGACGTGATCCTCTTCGTGGTGGATGGATCGGTGCCGGCAGGACGCGGGGATGCTTTTATTGCCGAGCGGATCCCTGCTGCTTCCCCCTGCCTGATCGTCTGCAACAAAGCGGATCTGCTTCCTCGGGATGCTGCCGTGCGCCAAGCTCACCAGGAGAGCTACCAAGCCCTGCGCCCCGGCGCTCCTGTCGTTTGGGTGTCTGCCTTGGATCCCAGCAGTTTGACACCCCTGATCCAAGCCACCATCGATCTGCTGCCCACCGGCCCCTACTACTACCCGCCGGATCTGGTGACGGATCAGCCGGAGCGGTTCATCATGGCGGAGCTGATCCGAGAACAGGTGCTGCTGCAGACCCGCGAGGAAGTGCCCCATTCCGTGGCCGTGACCATCGACCAGGTGGAAGAAACCCCCAACGTCACCCGCATCTTGGCCACCCTCTATGTAGAGCGGGACTCGCAAAAGGGGATCCTCATTGGCAAAGGGGGGGAAAGGCTCAAGCGGATCGGCCAGGCAGCCCGCCTGCAGATTCAAAAGCTGATCCTGGGCAAGGTGTACCTGGAGCTGTTTGTCAAGGTGCGGCCCCACTGGCGGCGCTCTGAGCACCTTCTGCGCGACTTGGGCTACAGCGCTACGCCCCCCTAGCGGGAATAAGCCATTTGCGTCAGCAGGACGGAGTTCTTATGCCCCCCTCTCCCCTTGTGGGTAGGAGACTGGGGTATTCGCGCGAGCAGCACAGCGTGCTTGGGGGGAATGCTTCAAAAATGCCTTAAAAATGCCTTGGATCTGCTTGGAATAGATGCCGGATGGGATCCCTGCGTTAGCTTGGATAGCAAAGCCTCTGGAGTCCCACAGCAGTTTTTCTTATCGCTGCTTTGCCCCATGACCGCTTTCTATCCCGCTACTGTTCAACCGGGCGCCCGCACCCTGCCTGGCCACTACTATGTTTCTTCCAGCCGCTTTGAGGCGGAGATTGAGCAGATTTTTTATCGGCAGTGGTTCTGCGTGGGGCGCAGTGCCGATCTGGCCCAACCCGGAGACTTTTTGCAGGTGCAGGTGCTCAGAGAAAGCCTGATCCTGGTACGGGATCCCAAGGGGCAAGCCCATGCCTTCTTCAACCACTGTCGCCATCGAGGAACCCGACTCTGCAGCGAGCTCCAAGGCCATTTTGCCGATGGGATCCCTTGCCCCTACCACGCCTGGCGCTATGGGCTGGATGGACAATTGTTGGCGGCTCCCCAGATGCACGAGGTGGAAGACTTTCGCCGTGAAGATTATCCCCTCCACTCCGCTGCCTTGGCAGAATGGGAAGGCTTCGTCTGGGTCAACCTCAGCCGCAATCCTCAGCCCTTCGATGAGGTTTTTGCCCCATTGCAAGGTCGTTTCCGAGAGTGGAACCTGTCTGCTTTGCGGCGAGGCCATCGTATTGAATACCACGTTCAAGCCAATTGGAAATTGCTGTTTGAAAACTACTCTGAGTGCTACCACTGCCCGCTCATTCACCCAGAATTGGCCCGCCTTTCGCCGGCTCGCAGTGGTCGCAACGACTTGATGGAAGGCCCCTTTTTGGGCGGCTACATGTTGCTCAATCCAGATGTGACCAGCCTAAACATGAGTGGCCAACGCAGCTTGCCCCTGATCTCCACCGTGCGAGGCGAGAACCAACGGCGGGCCTACTACTACACCCTTATGCCCAATCTATTCTTGAGCCTGCAGCCGGACTATGTCATGACCCACACTCTGTGGCCCCAGGGATCCGACCGGACGCGGGTTGTCTGCGATTGGCTGTTTGAGCCGGAGACCTTGGCGCTGGATGGTTTTGATCCCAGCGAGGTGGTGGAATTGTGGGATCGCACCAATCGACAGGATTGGCACCTGTGCGAGCTCACCCAGCAAGGGGTGGGATCCCGTGCCTATGAAGCAGGGCCTCTTTCCCATGCAGAAGGGTTGCTGCAAGCCTTTGGGCGGGAATACCGCCGGCAGATGCAGGAGTTGGAAGAACAAAGCTGGTGACATGCTCCCGCACTCATGCTGACGCAAAGCGCTCCGCGCCGCTAAAGCGAGAGAGTGCGGGCTTCTCAGTGACTCCTGTAAAGGACATTTCCTGAGCTTTGAGAACGGGATGCCCCACCGCCCTGTATTTGATGTTTATCGCCGCGTTGTGGTCTCGGCCTAGTTCCAGTCCACAATGCGGGCAAGAATGCCATCTGTCTCGAATGGTTTTCGGTACTTTTTGACCGCACTGAGAACAGTCTTGGCTCGTGCCTCTTGGATCCACTGCAATCGCCCTCAGTCCAGCTCTTTCAGCCTTGACTGCGAGAATTTGCAGGAATTGCCCCCACCCAGCGTCATAGATGGATTTCGCTAGTCGGGTTCTAGCAATGCCTTTGGTGTTGAGCGCCTCATACGCAATATGCTTCCCTTTGCTTACCAGCTTCTTGGCTACTTTGTAGTGGAAATCTTTACGCTGATTGGCCACCTTGAGGTGCGCCTTGGCCACTCGCCTCAAGGCTTTCTTACGACGGTTTGACCCTTTCTGCTTGCGGGATAAAGACCGCTGCAGCCTCTCCAGCCGCTTTTGGGCGCGGCGGTAATACTGGGGCACTGGGACGGACTCCCCTGTATCGGTCACCAAAAAGGAGTCCAGCCCCATGTCGATCCCTATCGTGTTCTCTGATGTTGGCGAATCGGGGGTTAATTCAGGGACAGATGCATCTTGCAGGCTTAATGTCACATACCACCCATCAGCCTTACGGGTGATAGTGGCAGTCTTGATAACAAACCCGTCAGGCAAAGGACGGTGTTGAATCAGTTTTACTGCTCCGATTTTGGGCAGATGAATGAACTTCCCCTGAAGGCAGTCCTGCTTCATCTGGGGAAAGGTGAAGGAATGATACCGGCCCGCCCCTTTGAATCTCGGCCTTCCTGCTCTCTTGCCGTTACGGTCGCCTTTCAGCCAGCGGTCGAATGCTTTGTGCACCCGCTCTATGCAGTTTTGCAGGACTTGCGAATGGATTGCTTGGTATTCGGGGAACCTTGCTTTGGTATTCACCAAGTCTCGTTTTTGGGAGTAGACATCCGGCCTGTCTTTCAGCTCAGGCAAATGACAGATTAAGGGGCAGGCGTTTATATCACAGCGGTTTTGTTCCCACCAGTTAAGCCGCTCTGCCAACCGATAGTTGTACTGCTTGCGCAACAGCTCCAGCCATTGCTCCATCAGGACAACTTGACTGGGCGTAGGCCGTAGGCGGTACTGATAGGCAGTCCTCATCTTAAGCGTGCTCAGAAACCGCTACACTGATTATAGCGCCAGCAGAGATTAGCTAGCTCGCCGGGAAGCCCCGCACTCTCTGCAACAGCAGGAGGATCGGGATGAAAGGCGGATATATTCTGTACTATAATCACTATAATCAACATGGTTGTACAAAACGGCGTTGCCGGAATCTGGTGCAACTACGCGGTGGGGCATCCCGTGTCTGCTCGCAGAGGGTTCTTGCAGTAGCTCCCCGTTCGTGTCAGCGGTGCGTAGCACTTTGAAGCGAGAAGCCCACGCTGTACCTGTAGGGTCAGTGATGGGAGTACGTCACCAGCCATGAAGCATGATTTCGTTTCCAGCGGCAGAGCTGTATCTGATTTGAAGGCACACTTGGTCTTAACCACCAAGTACCGTCGCAAGGTATTTACCGGCGAAATGCTGCAGCGATTACATGGATTCATGTATGACCTCTGCCGAAAGTGGGGCTGTAAACTTATTGAGTTCAACGGCGAGGCAGACCATGTTCATCTGCTGTTCCAGTACTATCCGCAGATAGATCTGTCCAAATTGGTAAACAACATCAAATCCGTCTCTAGTCGCAGGATGAGAAGCGAGTTTGCGGACTACATCAGCAAGATATACCGAAAAAATGTGCTATGGAACGAGTCTTATTTCATCGCTTCATGTGGTGGGGTAACAGTCTCGGTATTGCGCCAGTACATTGAAAACCAAGGTACTCCCGCCTCTCATCCCGTCCCAAGCGCTCCGCGCCGCTAGCGCGTTCGCTTCAGCGGGCCGTAGGCCATACGTCCTACGGACAGAGGGCGGGGCTTCTCGGCGGTTTAGCTAAAAAAGTGTTAGGGACAGAGGGTTTTTGTTGATTGGGTTGCCGTTGGCGTTGTTAGGACGAAGTTCTTTGTAAGGTGCTTTGGGCTGAGGTTAACCACAATGTTGCGACTGTACGGGATCCCAACCTCCGGAAATTGCTACAAAGTGGAATTGCTCCTCAAGCAATTGGGGATCCCCTATGAGACGGTTGAAGTCAACTCCAGGGCCGGAGAAAACCGCCGCCCCGAGTACCTGGCCAAAAACCCCCTGGGCCAGATCCCGGCTTTGGAACTGGAAGATGGAACGGTCTTGGCCGAGTCCGCCGCGATCTTGGTCTACCTGGCAGAAGACACCCCCCTCTACGGCCAAAACAAGTTGGAACGGGCCGAGATTTTGAAGTGGTTGCTTTTTGAACAAACCCGCATTGCCCGCTACATCGCCACCACTCGCTTCTGGGTGCGGGCCGGCCAAGCAGAGGCCCATGCTGACGTGATCGCCCAGAACTTGAAATCTGGAACAGAGGCGCTGGAGATCATGGAAGGCCATCTGCAGGGGAAGGTGTTTTTTGTGGGCAACCGCTACACCATCGCCGATCTCGCCCTTTTCACATACACCCATGTGGCGGAGCAGGGCGGGTTTGACCTCAAGCCCTTTCCCCAGATCCGAGCCTGGTGTCAGCGGGTGAAAGAAACCGACCGGTTCTTCCCCCTACCCGGAGCATGAAACATTTTCTCCTAATTGCTGGCTCCCTCCATGCCCTGCAGCAACTGGCCCAGATACCAAATCTCGACCTCGCTGGCCACTTCCCCCTCAGCCAAGAAGGGCGTGCCATCTTGAAAGTTGAGTGGCCCCTTGAAGAGCTGAATGCTGCCATTCCCCAAGCCGGCGATGAACTCCTCCAACTTAGCCCTATCTTCTGGCTCCAGGGCTTCTCCCATAATGAACCCCGCCGAAGACGTGTCCGGGTTGTTGATATCCGACCAGTCGATGGGCGGACGCAGGAATTGGCTCTCGAAGGTGCCCGCGCGAGCTGCCTCGATCAATTGCTTGTATCCTGGCCCCCAGTTGTAGTAGGAAACCCCCAGGCAAATTTCGGGCGCAAAGTTACAACCGCTGGCCAGGCCGTAGTGGGTGTAGCGCACTCGTTTTCCGGCCTCAGCAGCCCGCTTGCCTTGTACCGCCGCCTCCGGCGTATCCAACCCCGACATCACCACATCAAAGCCGCTGTTGTAAAAGTCATCGGCAACCTTGCTTGGATCCAAGGTAACCCCTGGAATGTTGAACCAGAAGCCAATCCAGGTCACCCGGAACTGCAACTCTTCAGGACGATCTCGGTAAGTTTCCCAGCAGTATTTGGCCCCCAAGTAAGCAGCAGCAGCGTAACGGCGGGTTTCATCGTTGATCAGAGGTCCCAATAGGCCAATTTTGCCGGTTTCGGAGCCCAGGGCTGCAGCACAGCCAGCCACCATGCGCATCGCTTCCATCTGGGGCATGATGTTGGCCAAGTTGGGCAGATCGATGTAATTTTTCCCCTCCTTCCAGGCCATGTCCCCAGAAGCATGGATAACCGCAATCTCGGGATGCTTGCGGGCCGTTTCAATCGCGTCGTCTTTGTGGTCATCAGAAGTAAAGATGATAACCTTGGCCCCTCGGGCGATCATGTCATCCGCCACCTGGGAGGCGCGCACATTGGGCCGATCCGCCGGGTTCACCTTATCCAGGTAATCAAACTCGACACCGGGCAACTTGGCCTTGACATATTCGCTGCCCTCCACATGGGCCTGGCTCCAGCCGCCATCCTGCATCGGCCCCACCAGCACCATGCCCACTTTGAAGGTCTCTTGCGCTGTTGTGGGGGTGGATCCCAGTAGAGCGGCGACTGCCAGGCCAATAGCCCAGCCTCTCGAGGGAGAAAAAGCGCGGGTAAGATTCCAGTTCACAGGCAGCTCCAACAGAACAGGGATCCAAAGCCGGAAGACTACATCCATCATCGGGATCCCGCTGCAGATCGCTGTATCTGAGAATACAAAAAGGCGCTTGGCAAACGACGTGGAAGCCAGCAGGGGCTCAGGGAGAAATTTATCGTTCCTTCAGTTCCCGCTGAATCTCCCGCTGGGTTTGCCGCTCTTTGATTGCCTGCCGCTTGTCGTGGAGCTTTTTGCCGCGGGCCACGCCCAGATGGGCTTTGATCCAGCCGCGGTTGAGCACCAGCTTGAGGGGAACCACGGTCAGGCCCTTTTGTTCCACCAAGCCCCGTAGGCGGTCGATCTCGCGGCGGTGCAGCAGCAACTTGCGGCGGCGGGTAGGGTCGTGGTTAAACACTTTGCTGGCGGTGTCATGGGGGGAGATGTGCAGATTGTGCAGCCAGGCTTCCCCATCCCGAAAGAGGGCAAAAGCGTCTTGCAGGTTGGCTTTGCCCGCTCGTATCGATTTCACCTCTGTGCCGGTCAGTTGGATCCCGGCCTCATAGGTCTCCAAGATGTCGTACTCGAAGCGGGCGCGACGGTTGTCAACCAGGGTTTTGACGTTGGGATCCACAGCCATAGGCTTTCAGTAGACCAGAGGGCCTAACGAGAGGTCAGGGATCTCTCCAATTTTCGCACCGCCCGCCCAACCAAGCGCTCGGATTTGCCGCGCCAGAGAAAGCGAATGGGGGTACCGGTAAAGTCCAGGTTTTGCCGGAAGTGCTTTTCCAGGAAGCGGCGGTAGTTATCCTTAAACAAATCGGGATCGTTGACAAACAGAACAAAGGTGGGGGGCCGATCCGCCACCTGGGTGCCGTAGTAAATTCTGCCCTGCTTGCCCTGGCGGTTGGTGGGGGGCGATTGCCAGGCAAGAGCATCCTGGAGCACTTCGTTGACCACAGCGGTGGGAACCCGTTTGCGGTGGGCGGCCACCACGGTATTCACCTGCTCAAAGATTTTGTGGGTGCGTTGCCCGGTGAGGGCGCTGACAAACAGGAGCGGCGCCCATTCGATAAAGTAAAGCCTGTCGCGAATTTCGCGGGTAAAGTCGTTGATAGTATAGGTGTCTTTGTTTTCTACCGCATCCCACTTGTTGACGATGACAACGCAGGCGCGGCCCTCTTCTTCGATGCGCCCGGCCAGCCTCTGATCCTGTTCGGTAACCCCCTCCAAAGCATCGATCACCAGCAGCACTGCATCCGAGCGCTGGATGGCCTTGAAGGCCCGGTTGATGCTGAAGAACTCAATGCCGTACTGCACGCGGTTTTTTTTGCGGATGCCGGCGGTATCGATGAGGCGATAGGGCTGCCCTTCCCAGGTGACCACGGTGTCGATGGCATCGCGGGTGGTGCCGGAAATGGGGCTGACGATGGCCCGCTCGGATCCTACCAGGCGGTTGAGCAGGCTGGATTTGCCGACGTTGGGCCGTCCCACAATCGAGACGGCAATGGGATCCGGCTCACCCACCGTTTCTTCGGTCACTTCGGGCAAGTGAGCCAGCACCGCCTCCAACAGCTCGGCTACCCCATTGCCATGAATGCCGGAACAGGGGATCGGATCCCCCAGCCCCAGCTCCCAAAAGGCTGCTGCCTGAGCCAGGCCCATCTGCCCCGACTCGCACTTGTTTACGGCCACCACCACCGGCAGGGGTTGTTTGCGCAGCCAATCGGCCACTTCTACATCGGCGGGTGTCAGTCCCTCTCGGCCATCCACCACGAAGATCACGGCCTGCGCCTCGGCCATGGCTGCCATCGCTTGCTGGCGAATGTGGGGCAGAAATTCGCTGTCGTCGCCAAAAACCAGGCCGCCGGTGTCCACCACCCGCAAGCGGCGCCCGTTCCACTCCACCTCCTGGTACAGGCGATCCCGGGTCACGCCGGGCTCATCGTGCACAATGGCCGAACGCACCCCCGCCATGCGGTTGACGAGGGTGGATTTGCCCACGTTGGGGCGGCCCACAATGGCCACAAGAGGTAGGGGCACTGTTGGCTCGTCGATAACTTGGGATATCTATCCTAGCTGTTCGGGATCCCGGATGCCCAAAGCCGCCAATCTCGATCATTGCTTTGGATGCAGGTCTGGCGGTAAGTTAGGTACCTATCCTCCCATCAGGCACCGGCTGTGCCCCTTCCCCATTCTTGCCATGAACCGCGCTCTCGTTCCCGCCCAGCGGCTGAACAAGCTGCCCGCCTATGTCTTCGCCCGCTTGGATGAGCTGAAGGCCCGCGCCCGCCAGCAGGGGTTGGATTTGATCGATCTGGGCATGGGCAACCCCGATGGTCCCACCCCACAGCCGGTGGTGGAGGCGGCGCAGGCGGCCATTGCGGATCCCGCCCACCACGGCTACCCGCCCTTTGAGGGCACGGCCAGCTTCCGCCAGGCGATCACGGATTGGTACTGGCGCCGCTACGGGGTGGAGCTGGATCCCAATGGAGAGGCGCTGCCTTTGCTGGGATCCAAAGAGGGGCTGACCCACCTGGCTCTGGCCTATGTGGATCCCGGAGATCTGGTGTTGGTGCCCAGCCCTGCCTATCCAGCCCATTTTCGCGGCCCCATGATCGCAGGGGGGCAGATCTACCCGATGATGCTGCGCCCGCAGAAAGGGTGGCTGATTGACCTGCAAGAAATACCGCCGGAAGTGGCCCAGCAAGCGCGGGTGCTCTACTTTAACTACCCCAACAACCCGACGGCGGCAGTTGCGCCCCGCTCTTTTTTTGAGGAGGTGGTGGAGTTTGCCCGCCGCTACGATCTCATCCTGGTGCACGACCTGTGCTATGCCGAGCTGGCTTTTGACGGCTACCGGCCCACCAGCCTGCTGCAGATCCCAGGGGCCAAGGACTTGGCAGTGGAGTTCCACACCCTCTCCAAAACCTACAACATGGCCGGCTGGCGGGTGGGATTTGTGGTGGGCAATCGCCAGATCATCCAGAGCTTGCGCACCCTGAAAACCAATCTCGACTACGGCATTTTTGCCGCCATCCAAAAGGCCGCCGAAACTGCCCTGCGCCTGCCGGATAGCTACCTGGAGCAGGTACAAGAGCGCTACCGCCGCCGGCGCGACTATCTGATCGGCCGCCTAGCGGAGTTGGGCTGGCGGATCGAGCCGCCACGGGCGACGATGTATCTCTGGATCCCTACCCCCCGCGCTGCCGACGGCACCCCTGAGGGATCGACGGAGTTTGCCCTGCGGGTGCTGGAATCTACAGGCGTGGTCGTAACCCCCGGCAGCGCTTTTGGAGAGGGAGGAGAGGGCTACGTGCGGATTAGCCTAATTGCCGATTGCGAGCGCATAGGTCAGGCTATCGATCGCTGGGCGGAAGCTGGGATCCGCTACTGCTGAGCCTCAGTCTTGCGGGAGTTGGTACTGCTCCACAATCCGCCGGGCGAAGGGGGGCACGTGCTGCTCCAACTTCTGGGGATAGTGGCGGCGCACGTAGAGGTAGTTGCGGGTGAAGTGGGAATCGATGGAGAAGCGGGCATATTCCAGGCCGCGCGGCCCAAAGCGCTGGATTGCCGCCCCCAAGAGGCGAGCCAGCCACATTGGCAAACTCAGGGCTTGGTCGTAGGCAGGGATCCCCTGCTGCACTGCCGCCCTCCGGGATCCCTGCGAGATCACCGGTTGGGTTTCCAGCTCCTCCCAGACTAAGTCCAACAGCTCTTGCCCCCGCTGATTGCGCACCAGCAGCCACTGCCAGCCCAAGGGGGATCCCATGTAGCCCACCACCAGATCTGCCAGAGCATTCACATAGTCAAAACAACTGAGGCAGGAGGGGGCAAACACGTCCTTGAGTTCTTTGGTCTTGAGGCCGAAGAAGGGCACCTTTTCCACCGAGCCATCTTCGTGTTTGAAGTGGATGTGGAAGTCTTGCATAAACTCGTAGTGCACCACCGTCTGTGGGGAGCGGCTGGTGGTTTCTAGAAACTTTTGCAGCCCGGCACGGCTGACATTGTCCACACAGGGCGTGCCCAACACGTACAGCTTCTCCAGGCCCAGTTTTTTTTCCACCGCCCGCAAAGCCTGAATTTGGCAGCCCACCCCGATCACCAATAGGCGCTTGAGGCCGCTTTGCTCCACCTGCTCCAACACAGACAAGTTGGGAGAAAGAGTTGGCTTGTTAACTCGCGCCGCCCAGACCGCTTCGGGGGTACGGGCCAGGATGGGCCGTGGCTGAAAGCGATCCCGCTCATCCGCCTGCACGCACACCACCCCTTCCACCAAGCCAGTGGTGAGGGCCTTCATGCCAATGCTGCTGACAATGCCCGTCCACTGGGCCCCCGGGATCGGATCCCGCTTGCGGGCTGTGTACATCGCCTCGTAGACACCGAAGTAATCGGTATCAGTGACGGCAAGGGATCCTGAGCGCAGCGATTCCCGGGATCGCCCGTGGGTCTGTTCTTCCAACTGGGTCAGTTGCTGGTCCAAGAAGGCACAGGCTTCTTTGACGTGGGCCACGTAGCGGGTATCGCAGAGGCCGCACTGGCTGCACAGCTCTTTGGCCGGATAGCGGCCGGAACGGATGGGCCGGGCTGGACGCGGTGAACGGGATCCCATGATTTCTAGTGTTTGCGTAAGCGGAATGGAGTCCAATGGATCTTTTGAGCTTTGCTGTTTAAGCTTTCTTTGAGATCTAAAGACACAGGCACCTCAGGCGTTCGCAGCAACGGCAACCAAGGTGCTCTCTTCAGTTTGCGGCCAAAACGGCAGATAGCGGCAAAGAACTTCGAGGGATCCCTGCTAAAGGAGCGCAAAATTTCAGCTAGAAATCGCAGGAGCCCCGCACTGTACCCGTAGGGTCAGTGTCGGGAGGAATGCGGAAGTTACGATAGAACCATGACCCAAGTCCTGGCCGTCTCCTGTAAGCTCAAGGTGTCCCAGTCGCAGGCCGCAAAGTTGGACGCGACCTTGGATGCCTTTGTGCAGGCGTTGAACTGGGTCAACCAA